>JAHBTD010000003.1:300000-569942 GCA_019638775.1 Fimbriimonadaceae bacterium
ACAGACCGATCCGAACTTTGAGGCGGACAAAGCATAAGTAAGCCCCGCTAGGCCACTTCCAACCGCCACAAAGTCGTACCGCTCAACGCTCATAGGAAGATTGTTGCATGTCTTCCTGACTGGCATATGGGCGTGTGCAAGTCACAGGTTCCAAAATGTCATAATCAACGGAAATGCAGGTTGTCGTCCCCGAGGAGTTTAAGTATCTATACGTTACGGATGCGTCGCGTCCGATCGTGAAGGTGCCCGTAAAGGTGTTGCGGCAAAAGTGTGAGCCGGTCAAGAAAGTTGACAAGAAAACCAACGAACTCATTGATCGTATGCTCAAAGCGATGAAGGACGCCAATGGCATTGGACTTGCCGCCCCCCAACTTGGGATCCCGTTGAGGGTCATTGTGGTTGCTGTTGGCAAGATGAAGCCTTTGGCGCTTATCAACCCTGTCATCACAAGCGCCGCAGGCGAAGAGATTGGTGAAGAGGGGTGCTTGAGCATTCCGGGCTTGTATGGAGAGGTGAAGCGAGCCGCCACTGTCGAGGTTGAGGGCTACGACAGAAAGGGACGAAGAGTCGGCTTTGAGATGAACGAACTTGCTGCGAGGGTCGTGCAACACGAGGTCGATCACCTTGATGGGGTCCTCTTCATCGACAAAGTTGATGAAGCAACCCTGCACTGGATGCACCCAAAGTCCGGCGACGAGGCTGAATGAAGCTCGTTTACTTCGGGACGGGTATCTTCGCTGTCGAAACTCTTCGTGTTCTGAGAGAGCATGTTTCCTTGGTCGTCACTCAGCCAGACCGCCCCTCGGGCCGCGGGATGAAGCTCCAATCGAGCCCCGTCAAACGGATGGCACAAGAGCTTGGACTGCCGGTCGAATCCCCTGAGAAGTGTCGCGCGCCTGAGTTTGTTGAGCGCCTGCGGAGTGAATCAGCAGATGCTTTGGTCGTCGCATCTTACGGACAGATTTTAAGCCAAGCCGTTTTGGATTCGGCAACGAGAGGCGGAATCAACCTTCATGGCTCCATTTTGCCCGCCTATCGCGGGGCTGCTCCTATCCAAAGATGCTTGCTGAATGGTGACCTCGAAACCGGTGTGACCCTCATGCAAATGGACAAGGGGATGGATACGGGAGATATGATCGCCATTGGGAGAACCCCCCTCCATCCAGACGAGACGTACAGCGAACTGGAAATCAGACTATCTGACCTCGCAGCACAGATGGCCCTGCAGTGGATGCCACGCATTGTAGATGCGGACTATCCTCGAACTCCGCAAAACCATGAGCAGGCGACGATGGCCCCTAAGGTGACAAAAGCCGAGGCGGAACTTCGTGTTACGAAGAATGTGTTGCAGGAATACAACCGCTATCGAGCATTTACCGGCGCCCCAGGAGCGTTCATTGCCACGCGCTTCGGCTTGCTGAAACTGACTCAAGTTCGGCGAGAAGAAACGACAGGCAAGCCAGGAACAGTCGTTTCGATGAATCCGGACCTGGAAATTGCCTTTGAGGGCGGAAGTTTGCGGCTGATCGAAGTCCAGCCGGAGGGTAAAAAGAGAATGTCGGGACGCGACTTCGCAAACGGAGCACGACTAAAAATTGGAGACCGATTAACGGATGAGTAACAAGCCAGACGACAAAAAGAGTCAGGAAGAGCAGTCTTCCGAGGGTCAGCGATCACCGAGCTATTCCTCGACGGGCCGCTTGCTCAAGCCGGGCATGGGGCTTGAGGGCGACGCCGTCCAGCCTAAGACGGTCAAGAAACTCATCACACGTTTTGCCATTCTGATGGCGATCCTTGCTGTTTTCTTCTTTGGCCTGCAGTGGGTTCTCAATCAGGGCAAGGACCTTGGCAGCCTTGGAAGTGTCAATAGTGCTGGCTGGATCTCTGCAGTCGAGTATTACGATCGCGGCTCACAAGCAATCTATCTCGATGCAAACGGTGTCATTCACAAGAGCAGCGGTTACGAGGACGAAGTCACAGACAACGAGCCGGTTTGGTCGCCCGATGGTAACTTCCTCTACTTCGTCAGCAACCGGGAGATTAAAGGGATTAAGCAAGGCGCAAACAACATCTATCGTTGGAATCTTGACAAGGGGCTTGTCGAGGCGAGAACTTACGATACGCGCAGCAAAGGCACCCCCATTTTTGATAACGTCAACACGCCTGAGAGCAACAACTACGCCATCGTCATGAGCGGCATGACGGTCGATAGTTTCACGCCCAGTGAGAAAAGCATGAGCCGTCTGCTGCCTCCGATCACTCGCGAATTGGGTTCTGCGGGTCAAGGGGAAGAAGGCGGGGCAAATCCATTCGTCGCCGTCTACGGAAGGTTCGGAGACAGCTTCAAACAAGTGCTCCGATCGAATGACAAGCGATACATGGTCGCGGTCATGCGTGCTGCTGATGGTGATGTGCTCATCGTGCAATTGATGGACGGCGAAGCCCCACCAAGGTTCGTCATCGCGGGCCGAAGAATCGACATCGAAAAGAATCCTGCAAACGGCGACTTTTACGTCATCATGCACGAACCCTATGTGCCGGAATTCCAGCAGAACCAGATCGTCAAGGATGCTATCGAGAAGGGCGAAAAGCCGACACTTCCTCAATGGCAAGAGCATCATTGGGTTTATCGGCTTGCCGTCGGTGAAGCAGACGTCCAGATGGCGCCGTTGATCCCCCCACTCAAGGACGACACGAATGTTTGGAACGACTTCAAGCCCTCTCCCGATGGACAGTACTTCCTGGTCACGGTTGGCGACTATAAAGGCAATGGAATCGTGGACGTAAAGTCTGTATGGGTCGGCAACGACACTGGCTTTTCAGTGCTCATCAATTCACCCGCTTATGATCTATCATGGAGCCCCGACTCAAACAAGATCCTTTACACGAAACTTGTAGGGGATAAGCGCGATATCTTCGTCATCAATCGAGACGGCTCTAACGAAACCAATCTGACGAAGGGGAAAGGCGACTTCGGAAAGCCGAGGTTTAGCCCTCAGCTACCCAAGTAGAGACGCTATACGTCGGTGAGATACTCCTTGACCTGTTCAGCGAGTCGCTGAGTCATCGTGGGGACGGCCGCGATCTCCTCTGTCTTGGCTTTGCGGATGCCCTCCAATGAGCCAAACGTTCGTAATAGGAGTCTCTTTCGGCGCGGACCGATGCCCGGAATCTCCTCAATCGCTGAACCTTGCATCCTTTTGTCGCGAATCTTCCGGTGGAAGCTGAGGGCAAATCGGTGGGCTTCGTCGCGTAGCCTTCGCAAAAGTGTGAGCCCGTGCGATTGCAGCGGCAACTCAATCTCCTGGTAGGCATAAGCGTGCTTCGAGCCCTTCTCATAGTGGTACACCCACTCACGCGCTTCTTGCTCCTCTCGGTCTCCACTTCGCGGCAAGCTTTCGGGGTGGGCGGCTGAGCCTTCGATAGGCTTGTAGATCAGTTCCATTTTCTTGGCAAGCCCAACCATTGGAACGCTCAGTCCAACGTCGTCCCGTGCCTTCAACGCGGCAGAGAGTTGTCCTTTGCCGCCGTCGATCATGATGAGGTCAGGCAGTTTTGCAAACTTGGGGTCGCCATCAACATACGCTCGTAGCCTACGGGTGATGACTTCGTGCATCATCGCAAAGTCGTTTGGGCTCTCGGGGTGGAATCGTATTCTGAACCGACGATACTCGCTCTTTGCTGCGCGCCCATTCTCAAAAACGACCATTGAGCCGACGGGTGCCGTCCCTGATATGTTCGAGATATCGTAACCTTCGATACGCATCGGCGGTGTGGGATTCTCGACGGCTTCTTGGAGTTGGGACATCGCCTCCTCTGCCCACTCTTCCTGTTCCGCAAGTTCCTTGCTGAGAGCGTGCAGCGCCTGCTCAGCATTGGTCGCTGCCATCTCAACAAGTTTGCGCTTCTCGCCGCGCTGCGGCACATCCAGAGTTACTGCCGAGCCTCTTCTTGATTTCAGCCATTGCTGGACAATCTGCTTTTCGGCGATCTCAACCGGTAGGAGAATCTCACGAGGCACCTCGGGTGCATCCGAGTAGTACTGTTTGACAAACTCCTGAACGGCTTCTCCTGGGGCGCTGTCGCTGGACCCGTCAAGCATAAACTGCCGCTGCCCAATAAGCTTTCCAGAGCGAATGTAGAGCATTTGGATGGCGGCTCCACGTTCATCCTTGACCACGGCGATGACGTCCTGATCGACAGGATCGGCGGTCAGCACTTTTTGCCGCTGCAGCACTGACTCAAGGGCCTGAATCTTATCTCGAATCTTTGCTGCTTTCTCAAAGTCGAGGTCATCAGCGGCTTGTTGCATCTGCTTCTCAAACTCTCCAACGAGGTCATCCCCCTTACCGGAAAGGAACCGCTGAACCTCCTGAATGACCTCCTTATATTCATCGTTGTTCGCCAACCCTGCACAAGGGGCGAGGCATTGTCCTAAATGGAAATACAGGCAAGGGCGCTGCTCAGCCCGCCCCGACCAGCTCTTTCCGCATGGAATCAGCGGGAAGGTTTTGTGCAGGAGTTGGAGAGTCTCTCGGACAGAGTAGGCAGAGATGTAAGGCCCGAAGTATTTGGAGCCGTCCTTCTTCACGCGCCGTGTGAACATGAGCCGCGGAAACTTCTCGTTTGTAATGGTGATATAGGGGTAGCTCTTGTCGTCACGAAGCAGAACGTTATACGGCGGGCGGTACTTCTTGATAAGGTTGCACTCAAGGATCAACGCCTCAATTTCGCTGTCTACGACGATCCATTCAATCTCGCAGATCTTCGAGACCATCCGGGCAATGCGGATCTGGTGGTTGGTGGAAGCTTGAAAGTAGCTCCGAACCCGATTTCTTAGATTGATGGCCTTGCCCACATAGAGAACATCGCCTCCAGCATCTCGGTAGATGTAGCATCCGGGACTTGCAGGAAGTTGTTTGAGCTTCTTTTGAACCTGTTCAGGCCATTCTTTCTTCATCGAAGGGTTGGGAATATCTTACTCTGGCAAGCGCGCGGACCTTGTGATGAGCAGGACAAGCCTCGCAAAAAGTGAATTCAAAGTCGGGACAGGCTGCAGTTCTGCCCCATCCTGGCGTATTATCAAGTTGTGATGGGAACATCCAAAAAGAGAGCGTTCAACCTCCGTATGCTTGGTTTCGGCCTTGCTGTGGGAGTTGCCGCGCTCGGTATCGCAGTGGGATCAAGCCAGCAGACCCCTGTTAAGTCCGGACAAAAAGCTCCGGATTTTAGCGCAACGGGAACTGACGGCAAGACTCACACTCTTTCGTCAACGACGAAGAAGAGCGCGACCGTGCTGTACTTCATTAAAGAAGGATGCCCGGTCAATCACCGCGCCGCACCGTTCCTTTCCAAAATAGCGGAAAAGTACGGAGCGGATGCCAATATCGTCGGTGTTTATAACGGCAGTGTCGACCGAGCAAAAGCTTGGGCAAAGACATACAAAGCCACCTATACAATCCTCGCCGATCCCGACTACAAGATCATCGAATCCTATAAGGCACCTTATAGCCCATTCATGATTGTCGTAGGTAAGGATGGCAAGATTGCGGAAGTCTATACAGGCGCAGGCCCGAAAGACTTGCCGAAGATCAACGAGCTCTGCTCGAAAAACGCCGACAAGAAAATGGTCGCCATGGACTTCACAGGAGCTCCAGATGGCGGCGGATGAGCGTTCTAACTTCACGTTTCCCGTTGGGAAACGACTGACTTAGAAGGACCGGTTCCGTGCGAACAAGGTCCTTCTTTCTTTTATCCGGTCCAAACTATTCGCCATCCCACCTTACAAATCTCTCTAGTGGATGCCGGTGATGGGTGAATCCGTCCTCAGCGGCGTAGCCAGCAGCAACGATCGCTGAGATCTCAGCGTTCTCACGCAGCCCAAGCGCTTTCTTCATCCCATCTTGATCAAAGCCCAGCATTGGCGAACTGCTGTAGCCGAAAGCATCCAACGTTAGCACCAAGTATCCGAGAAAGATGTAGTTGATTTGCCTGCCAAAGTTCTCTCGCTCTTTGGCATCCATCTCTGTGAACTCCTTTCGCGTGTTTGCAATCGTGCGCAAGCGACGATCCTCTGGAATTCCGGGATGAACTGTATCTTCAACGTTATCGATGACGTCCAGCATATCGCTGTACAACACAAACAGAGCTGCCGCTGCGCCGACCTGTTTTTGGTTATTAGCAATCGGCTGAAGCTCGGCAAGACGTTCTCGCCCCCGCACAACCACCACCCGCCAAGGTTGAAGATTGCCCGGAGATGGGGCAAGTCCGCAGAGAGTAAGGATTTCCCGAATATCTTCCTCAGGGATCGGGTCGTCGGTGTACCTGCGGATAGCCCGACGATGGAGGCAAGCTTCTTTAACGCTCTTAATATTTCTATGGGACATAACGGCTCTTTGTTGCGAATACAACTATATGACGTCAAATTACAAGATGCCATTCGCTCTCTTGAAGATACCGACTATTCGATCGGTTCCAAGAGCTTGAGCAGAAGATTGACGAGCTGTCTCTTTTCCGCGTCAGTAAGCCCACGAAACTGCTCTGCCTCATTGTTGCGGTGTTCCGCTTGGACCTTTTGAAAGAACTGCTCGCCTTGCGGAGTCATGGTTACGTGCCAAGACCGTCGGTCGTTGGGACAGGCCACCCTCTCGACGTAGCCCTTCTGAGCTAGGTTATCGACACGGTTCGTCATCGAGGCGGGCGTCACCGCCATTTGCGTCGATAACTCATGCAGAGGCACACCCTGAGGTCGGTTTAGCCGAAACAAAGTCGCCAGCACGTCATATTGCGAGATATGCAAGTCAAAGCTCTTTTCAAGCGCTTCAGTGAGATTGCGGCTTACGGCAACGCTCGATCTGGCAAGCATAACCGCAGCTATCGACGGCAACATATCCTCTTGGGGGTAACGGGAGCGCCAATCAGATTCAAAACAATTCAAATAATTTCGAGATTTCATGATCCCTCAGATATTTAAACGCGAATAAGTTGACTGAGGAAACACCCACGCTAAAGGTCTCGGCACATCAGGCTCAACAAATGTGCGCCCGATGGATTGTGCGAAAGCCCAAGAGGTTGATTCCCAAGGCCACCAAACGGGCGAAGTGTCGTGAGGATCACTTGCCTTTCTCCCAAGCTGATCTCGACTGCAATGGGGTGCTCGGCATAGGTGCGCACATCGACGCGATTGATGAGAACCTTGACCGTGGCACCTTTTGGCAAGCTGTTTTGAATGGTGGCGAGGTCAAGGGCGCGGTCGGGGGCGATGGGTAGGAATGTCTCCCAAAAACCGTCTGCGAGGGATTGGTACCAGGGTCGGACGTAAGGGAATTCATAGGCGCATTCACGCCATGCTGGCATAGGGATCGTGCCTTCGCCCATCGCGAAGGCAATCATTGAGGAAGTGGTTGCGCTCAGGTCGCTCAGTCGGAAATCGGTAGTGATGAGTTTTGGGTTCTTCAGTCCGGCTCCATCTGGGAAGTGCTCGATCAGCCCATAAGGGTCACGCTTGCCCCAGCCTTCCAATGTCTCAAAGTTCGGCTTCTCGTAGACGTGGAATCGCCATGCGTTCATCAGTCCGTCGGACTTCACCCGTAGCCAGTAACTCCCCGGTTGGTCCATTTGCACACAGATTTCGGCGATCTGTTGGGAATCAGATGGGTGTACGTTGAAATCTTCAGAGCCGCTTTCGACGAATTCGGCGTCACTGGCGTTGTCGATCCGCCACTCCAGCGTTCCTTTGCGTCCATGCTCTGAACCCAGGCCAATCTTCCACAAAATGGTGCCTATACTGTGGTTGTAATCGTCTTTCCAGCCAGGCCGGTTGCCTCCATTAACCCACGGCGGACGTCGGGATGGAATGAGGAAGAAGGCATCGGAGGCGTTCCATTCCCAAGGATCAAGGGCTTCTTTGACTTCGCCCCAGTCATCCAGGTACCCAGCGGTGGAGATGGGGGTGTCCTGCCATCCGGTCACCACATATCCCGCGATTTCCGACCGCGATCGCACCGCCTCCTGCACATATTTACGGATGAACTTGGCTTTCTCGATTGAGCGGAGTTGAAGAAGCCGGTGCCGGCGAGTGTCTTCGGTGTTGGCGAGAGGATGGGTTGGGATGACGCCGGGAAGATTGAGTTGCCACCGGACGCCTTTGTCGTTCAGCGCCGGGTCTGCCGACGCCCAATAAGGGGCTTCTCCTTTGATTCTTGGGAGGTCGCGGTGGACGTCGATGTCGTTGAACTCTCCGAGCAGGATCGGCTGGTTAGGGCGCGGTCCGGGTAGGAGGCTATCCAGGACTTGGGGATAGAAATGGGTGTCGCAATAGGGGTGATAGTCGTAAAAGTCGCCGAATTCGCGGGGGTCTCCACCGTACATCTCGGCGCCGCCGGAGTTGTCTTTGACGAGGGGCAATCCTGTCAGGTCTTTGACCATTTGAACCAGCGATTGACGGTATTCGGGGGGCGTTGCATCGCTCAATTCGCAGCCACAAGTCCAGACAATGATGTTGTCGTGATGCCGGTATTGCTCCACGATTCGATGCATCTCTGCCGCCATCATTCCTTGACGAACGGGGTCGGAGGAGGGGTCCCAGAGTGGAAGCTCAAGCCACGCGAACATCCCTTCTTCTTTGAGAATCTCAAGGTAGCGGTGCGGAGGAATCCAGAGGCAAAACTTGATGAGGTTGAACCCGAGTTTTTTGGCGGCCTGGACCTCTTTGCTGATCAGCTCTTCAGGCGGGTTAGTATGTCCAAGCTCGGCGTACCACCCCCAAGTGAGCGCCCCACGTAGGTACACAGGTTTGCCGTCGATGAGAATCTTGTGTCCCTTCACCGTGACGCGGGATTTTGGTGCGGGGGTGGGCTTCGATAGCGGGTCTTCATTTCCCGCAACTAGCTCAACTGGCTGATAGATCCCTCCGAAGGTGTGATAAACGTAAGGGAGAAAGCCACTGGCTACATCTTTCACGGGGAATGTTTCCCCGCCGTTCTTTATGACTTCAACCTTAAGCTCGGCCTTCTGCCCAGCCCAGCGGGTCACGTCGATGCTGAAGGCATCCCAAAGCCCCTCATGCTCCCCAGCAAGCGTATCGTTGACATACACCTTTGCCTGATAGCTCACTCCGTGGAAGATCAGCCATGCTTTGGTGTTTGCGGGGATTCGGATGGGTCGTTCATAAATCGCAGGCCCTTCCCATCGAACGTCTACGTCCTGTCGCCAGGCATGGGGAACAACGATCTGCTTTGGGTCTGTTGGACCATCGGGCAGAAGATAAGTGACCGTCCAGTCATCAAGCAGCGTTCGGAACCCCATGAATACCAATATTGGCATGGGAAAGCGGCGAATATTGGCACAAAGTTCCAAAGTAGGAATACATGGAGCCCCCTCTATTCGTTATAAAGTGCGTAATGTTTCTTGCTGCGCTTTCACTTACACTCATATCCTCATCGCAAAATTTGGCAGCTTCGGACGCTGCGTCAGAGACCGCCGCTTTGGTCGTGAAGCCGATACGCACTTCGCATGGGATCAAGTTAATGTCCGTTGCTCCTGGTCCGACCGGATCGAAGGTCGTGATTGGGGCCGAAGACAAAACCGTACGAATCGTTGACGCAAGTACTGGAGGGACGGTCATGACGTTTACCGGTCATCCCCAACCCTGTTACGCAGTTGCTTGGAGCCCGAACGGAAAACTGATCGCTTCGGGAGATGAGTCGGCAAGGATTTTCATTTGGGACACAGCGACTGGTAAGAAGCTGCGCGAACTGCGTACACATACACGAGGCATTCAGGCTCTTAGTTTCAGCCCAAACAGCCAGACCCTGATGAGCACAGGCAAGGACGACATGATGCGTGTCTATGACCTGTCCAATGGTAAAGAGATCAAAACCATTGCTGGTAAGGGCACGAACCTTTATGGAGCGCAATATTTAGACAACGGCGGTACCATCGTCGCTTCTCTCGGCGCAGGTGTTAAGCTCACGATCGGCTCAAAGGTGACAACCTTTAACTATCCCGGAAATCAGGGGTACTGGGATGCAGCTTATCTCCCCCAATCGAGCCGAGTTCTTACCGCTGCCCGAGACGGGCGCATCGGGCTATGGGATGCAAAAACGGGCAACCGGATTCAATTCCTCAATGGCCATCAGGATTGGGCTGTCCATGTCGTCGCTACCCCGAACGGCAAGTACGGCATCAGCAGTTCGGCAGACCGAACAGTTCGCGTCTGGGATCTGAAGACTCTTGCGAACGTCGCTACTCTTGAAGATCAGTCTCTTGTTGGCGCCCCGATCACCGTAACCGCCGACGGCAAATATCTGATCTCTTGCAGCTCTTCGGAGTCGCTTCAAGTGAGCGCGTTGAATCCCCCGCAACCGCCAACTCCTGTGAAGGCAACGAAGGCCAAGAAGCGCGGCGGCTAACCCTTCACAAACCAATCCAAATTCAATCCCTCCTTGGCGATGCGCCAAGGAGGGATTCGTTGCTTACAAGCTTTGAAAATGACCGGATAGAGCGTTCCTTGCCAATTTCGGCAATTGTGGATAAATCGAACGTCCCGACGAGAGGCTTTTCGAATCGGCAGGGCGTCCCTTCATGCGAGCTTTGGAGAGAAACCAGAGTGTGATTTTGTGAGTGAAGTGATGCGACCAGAAAACCTTTTTGAAAGCCAAGCAACGATCAAAGTCCTTGGAATTGGCGGTGCCGGATGCAACGCAGTCAACCGTATGATCTCGGAAGGGGTCTTGGGTGTCCAGTTCGTTGCACTCAACACCGACGGGCAGGCTCTGCAACTCTCGCGAGCTTCGAAGAAGCTGCAGATTGGCGAAACGCTCACGCGTGGCCTCGGCGCGGGTGGTGATCCTGTGGTCGGCGAAAAAGCCGCCCACGAAAGCGAAAAGCTGATTGAAGCCGAGCTCGAGGGCGCCGATATGATCTTTATCACGGCGGGCATGGGTGGTGGCACCGGAACCGGTGCAGCTCCGGTTGTCGCCGAGATCGCACGTCGCAAGGGGATCTTGACCGTTGGCGTTGTCACCAAGCCGTTCCTTTTCGAGGGCCCGCGAAGGCGCAAACTTGCCGAAGATGGCGCGGCAAGGCTTAAGGATTCGGTCGACACGCTGATCACAGTCCCCAACGACCGGTTGCTCAGCGTGGTGGAAAAGAAGACTACGATGCAGCAGGCGTTTGCCGAAGCCGACGACGTTCTCCGACAAGGAGTGCAAGGCATCAGCGACATCATCCTGCTTCCCGGTGTGATCAACGTGGACTTTGCCGACGTCAGAAGCGTCATGCGCGGCGCTGGAGTCGCCCTGATGGGACTTGGCAAGGGTGTTGGCGATCAGAGAGCGCGTATGGCTGCTCAGCACGCCGCAAACTCGCCTTTGCTGGAAACCAGCATCCAAGGCGCGAAGCGGTTGCTGGTTAATATCACAGCCGGACCGGACTTCAGCATCGGGGAAGCCCACGAGGCGATGGAGTACATCCTGCAGTTTGCGGACTCTGAAGATGCCGATATCATCATGGGTCACGTCCTGCGCGACAACAGCGAAGGCGAAGTGAGTGTGACTCTGCTCGCCGCAGGCATGACAGGAACTGTTCCACTCCAACACCGAGATCAGGAAGTTTTCGTCACGGACTCGACAGGCACTGTGAATGTTCCTCGACGAGACGTTTCCTCGACGCAACCCAATGCATCAACGCCGCCACCGATAGGGCTTGACGAGATTGACCTCGATATTCCGACGTTCCTTCGACGCCAGCGCAGCGGCAATTAACAATGTGGTTGAGGAGCGAAACGGACTTCGCTCTTCAACCCTCGAATTCATGACCGCTAGGCACTCCGGCGCTACAAGACCGGAGGCAACTGGTCCATAGCTAGCCCCGTCCTCAGTGGCGGGGCATTTTTCTTTTCCGCCTATCTCCCTCCCCTTGCGAAGCGAGGTGAATCAGACCGACGTGCCTGTCCAAGCTTATCGGGGAGAATGTTTTGTCGCAACACAGTTCCTCCCTCCAGGGGCAAGGGATTTCTGCTGCGGCACCCCAAACGCCGCTGGAGGGACACTGTCCACAGTGTCCAAAAGCCTTTGGTCATCGAGGACGATGACCCTACAGCCTGGGCTTAGGCACGAACCCCCATCCCTCAGCTCACTGCGTTCGCAGGTCCCTTCCCCCTAAACGCAGAGGGAAGGGATATCTCTTGCGGCCCTCCAACTCTGGCCGCGCAGGTGAATCCTCCATAATTCTCCCATGACCCTTGGCGAGTGGATTCCCCAAGCTGGAGCTGCGCTTCGTCAGAACGGCGTCGAATCCCCCACGCTTGAGGCACAGGTGCTCGCCGCGCACACGCTCGGGCGCGACCGCAGCTGGGTTCTTGCCCACCCCGAAGCCGAGCTTCCCGAGCTTGCCGCGAATGCTCTGCTCGAACGCCGTCTGGGGCATGAGCCGCTGGCCTATATCCTCGGATATCGCGAGTTTTACGGACGCCGGTTTGCCGTGAATCCGAGCGTTCTGATCCCTCGCCAGGACACTGAGACGCTGATCGAGGCCGCCCTCATGCACCCTGCGCTCACGTCGGACAATCCTTTGCGCGTTCTCGACATCGGCACCGGCTCCGGCTGTATCGCGATCACGCTGAAGCTGGAGCGACCGCTTTGGAGCATAGCAGCGACCGACATCTCCCCGAAAGCTCTCCAGAGTGCCGAGCTGAATGCGGAGAGCCTTGGCGCGGTGGTTCGGCTGCTGCAAGGCGACCTCTTCGAGCCGGTGCAGGGAGAGACGTTCGATCTGATCGTCAGCAATCCACCCTATATCGGCATTCATGAGGAGCTTGCGCCGGAAGTGCGCGAGCATGAGCCTGCATCGGCGCTTTTTGGCGGGGAGAGCGGGGATGAGTTCTACCGGCGTCTGGCCAGGGAGGTTGGGCCGCATCTGGCGGAAGGGGGCTGGGTGTTCGTCGAGGTGGGCTACCAGCAGGCTGAGGCAGTGCGGGGACTGCTTGAGGCGCAGGGGATGCGGTTTGGGCAGGCTTATGCGGACATACAAGGGCACCAGCGCATCCTTTCGTTTTCGTTGGGATAGGGCTTGCTCTGCGAGTTTTTCGTTTGCGTCACCCCCACCAAGTTCGTAAGGTTGAAGCGGATCTTCCTCCCTTGATGGGAAGGGGACAAAGGGGGAGGGTGACGAAGGATACTGCCTTCGGCGGTCGGGCGAAGACTTCTTGAATGGAAAGCGGCCTGCGATGCAACGCCCGCGCAGGACTCTCTCATCGAGTGTTTCGAGATTGCCCCTAGTCGTCCAGCGGCAGGTCTTCGCCGTGTAGTAGCCGCAGTACCGATCCTGGGTGTGAGCGGTCCATGAACGCGACTTCCAGCGTCAGGCCTTCGCGGGCTTCGGAACCCTCCCCACCATCGAGCGCGGCGCTGCCCGCGTCCCAAATCTCCTTCAGCTCTTCGATCGCTTTTTCGACCGTCTTGATGCGCGAGTCGAACTTCTTCAGCCTCTCCTCGATCACCTTGCGAACCTCTGCGTCGGCGGCAAGGAAGCCGTGCTTGCGTCGGGTGTGAAAGTCCCCATCGTATTCGATGGCGGAGAAGAGGTCTTGCTCCTGGGTGTCGCCGACCTCGGCAAAGAGGGCCATGGCGATGACGGGGGCCGAGGAGAAGTCGGCGAAGGCGCGCTTGATGGGCGCGGAGATGGCGGTGACGACGCGCTGAAGCGTCACGTCCTGCTCGCTGCGGCTGAAGCCCTCGCGGTGGGCAAAGTCGAGCGCGGCGGTGCGGATGGCTTCGGCGTCGGACTGCTGTCCCAGAGCCGCCATCGCCAGCCGGTCGTAGATTTCAAAGGTCTTGCGGGCGTTGCGGCGGTAGGTGAGGATGACGATTCCGGGCTCGATGGAGATTCCAAGGATCGGCGCACCGAGGGTCAGACGGGATTCGATATATTGGGCGCGGTTGCCGATGGCCTCCTGCCAGTCGTATGGTGTGAGCATCTGTTGTAGTTATACGTGATTTTCAGAGATTTGCGTTAAGTGGGTCAGTGACTTCAGGATTTGCACTACTCATCGGCTACCATCAGCTTCTGATATGCTTCTTCAAACTGCTTCTTGTAGCTCTCGACCGCCGCTTGAAATTCCGCCTCTGTCAGCACGATTGGAGACGCTTCGGGGCAAGTTACCCCTTGTTGGTAGAGAACTTCGGCGAGGGCATCACAGGCAGCATAAACATCAGGGGATCCGCGCTTTGCTCGCTTAGCCGCTTCGATTCCTTCTGTAGTAAGCCAATATCTGCCCTGAGAGTGCTCTATAAAACCTGCCCGGAGAAGTCTATTAAGGCCACTACTGAGTTCCGTTCGTGTGATCAGCAACTTTTGAATCCCGTCAACACTCCATATGACGTTGGGCAAATCAGTTGCTTTTCCATCAGAGGGAATCGCGCAGAATACCCATCCGTCGCTTGCCATCCGTCTAAGGATAGCATCCGTCAGGCATAGGTACATGATGGGAGCGAGATGAACAGCGCTAATCCCCAAATCACCCAGTAGATTAGGGCAATCGGCCGTCGCTTCACCAATGATGCAATAACACAAACCAATCCGAAGCCCATCAGCCCAGCGCTGATAAGGGCGCAGTATGTTGAAAATTGGTAAGCATAGGCGCCGTTGAACCACTCAACGTATGCTGGACTTGCCCACAACGCCAACAACGACGCAAGACCAAACACATTCGTAAGCCCTAGCGCACGACTGCCTGGCTTCGATGCGCGGCTCTCAGAATTTGGTCGCGCAGTGGTCTCTTCGAATTCCATAATTGCCTTGCCCGACCTCTACGTTCTAAGACGGTCTATCTCGTCTGTTTTGGGTCATCTCTTCAATCCAAATAGGAACACTACAGCCGATTTTGTAAGATGCCATAGCGCTACAAATGGCAATGCGATGATTATGAAGGGCGTTGCTGCGACTATCAAGGCGATTAATACTGTGTTCGACCACTTTGCTGCCCGATCAACCTCACCTTGTGTAATTGGCCTGAAGTCCCGTGGCGGTGTCGACCAGCTAAGTTCTTGTTCGAGAAATCGTAGCGCGTCATAAGCGGTGTGCGATCGCTCGGTTGCCATTTCTTGCAAAGTGATACCTTTTGCCGTAAGCCGGTACTTCCACGCCGAGGACTCGACGTAGCCACCTCCTATAAGACTGCCAAGAGCGATGTTCAGAACATCAGCCGATAATGGTGCCTTTTCAAGAGCTTCATACACTCCGACAATATCGCTCAAAGGCGTCCATTTTCCTTCGCGTTTTAGGCTGTGAAGCACGATTGCAGCGGTATAGAGGGAAATGTGATCATGCATGGTCGGTTGATGTGGTGCTATGCGAGGCAAATCGGCAAGACACTGCAGATATAGATACAGGAAGATGATTGTATCGGCAATGCATTTGCAAGATGCAGTGATGTGTAATCCTACTTGACTTCAGTTTTTAAAGTAGTTCAACACGCAATGCGACTAATTCGCTGTACACTTGATGCATGCAAATACGCCTGCGTTCGGGGTATGCCTGGCTTGGCGCTGCCGTTCTTCTCTCCGGCTTTCCGGCAACTGTGCCAGCCTCGACTGTTTCTGCGCTCGCATTCGCGTCGCTTGCCTACGGACCGAGGGATCAGCAAGATTGGACCGTTCTCGAGCAAGGCGACTTCAGTCCAGTCGCACTCGCGTCTGCCAATGAACTGGATAGATACGGGTTTCGCTCGGGCGTCGTTCTGAACTTGTACATCACGTATGAGGTTTTCTGGCTGGATGTGACCTGCTCAAGACGGGTCACTCCAGGACTAAGCCTCTTTGGGACTTCCAACTACAACGAAACCTTTGCCAAGGCAGAGACGCCGGGTGGTGAGTACGTGCTGCTGCCGATCTTGCAGCGGGGCGACGAGCCGGGAAGCTACGCGATCCCTATTCCCATCGCCTACGCGCCAAAGGTCTCTACACTCAAGCTGACGCTTTCGTCGAGCGGATGCAAAAACACCGTGCTGCGCCTGAACCGTATTCCAAAGTCGATCGAGCAGACGCCGCAAAAGGCCAAGCCCGTCACCGAGCTGCGCGCGGATGGTATCAGCGTGTCTGGACGTGCGTTTCCGGTGACTTCGGACGCTACAGGAAGCGAGGTTGGGCTGGGCTATCGCCTGTCTTGGAGCGAGCTGTCCTCGGGGCTGTTCTGGCGTATCCGGGTGGACCACCCGACGAAGCCGTTCGTTTCTCCGGCAATGCTGTCTTACGATGGCAATGCCAGCTTTATCGTCGAACCTTCGGCAGGGCATACGACGCGCGGTGCGATGATGTCGATTCCTTTTTCGCGCGATGTGAATATGCTGGGAGTCAAGGGCGTTTTTGAGGGCTATGCGGAAGAAACGGAAACGGTCGATTTTGGCACTCTGCCGCTTCTGCGCACTGAAGAGGAAGAGCATGAACAGAGAGTCCGTGACATCGTCGGGATCAGGGTCCGGAAGTATTCGTATCTCGACATCAGCGAACCGATAGCACGAACGCTGCCCTCCGGTTTGCGCATCACCCTTCTTCCCCTGCGGTCGCCCCGGGAGCACAACCTCAGCCATACAAACGATATGATCTACGTGCGCATTCAGGCCGATGCGGACAGTCTGCGCAGGGCAATAGGCAAGGCCCCCATGTCGGGGGAAGAGCCGATTGTGGAGGTTCGTCGAGAAACCAACGACTTTTCTTTTCACCAAATTCAGCCTCCGCGCGACGGCATGAACAAGGCGAGCCCCATGATCGTGCTTCCGCTGGACAGTGCGGACCAGCAGTCGGTCTCCCTGCGCCTGAAGGTGCGCAAGCTTTCTCTGCAGAAGCGGCTTTCCTACAGCCTCTTGCTTCCGGTGGATCGCTCAAGGCCGGAAAAGGCAGTGTGGAGCCTACCGCTGCCTGGGTCGATGTCGGGTGCCGTTGATTGAGGCTGGCTGCAAACTTGAGGGGAGAAGACCAATAGGATAGTGTAGGTCCATAAGAGGACAGACCTTACTGTACACTGGAATCATGAAGAGGCGAAGGCTAAACTGGTCCGCAGCGCTTATCGTGTTTGCTTGTCTTGCTGCGGTCGGGGCAGTGATCCATGTCGTTAAGCCGGCTTGGTATGCAAACGCTCTTGAGTCTTTGCGTAGGCGCAGCGAGGGTTGGGAAGTGCTAAAGCAGGGGGATTTCGAGGCTGTCAGCCTTCTGCCTGTTTCTGAGGAATTCGTGCAACCGCGTGAGTTTCCCCACGGATCGGGTCTCACGGTGCGTGCTGACACCAGCTCTTGGTTCTACTTCCGTTGTGGCAAGCCAGTTGGAACGTGGGAAAGCAATATGGGGCTCGAAACGAAGCCTTTGTCGGAGTTGCCCTCTTACGCCCGGTTGCAAACGCCGAGCGGGGCAAGCACCATTGTTGAGATTCAGGGCGGATTCTACGACCCCTACCTCTATTGCGTTCAGGTTCCTGGAAAACACCCGAGTAATCTTGATTTCATTGATTTGACATTGAAAGCCAAGGGTTGCGAAGACACCGTCATACGGCTTTTTAAGCCGGGAAAGACGGTTCCAGTCCATGAGGGTCACCCTAAGGACACCCTTGTTCAGGATGGTGTCACCATCAAGGGCACGGCGAACGCGATTAAAGGCATCGAGTCGGGTGATACGGTAGGGATTGAGTGGTCAGTTGGTTGGCAGGGTCTTTCGGACCAGCTCGTTTGGCGGTACACGGCTTTTTCGGGGGGCAATGTTTTTCAGCCGCGCTACCTTGCAGATAAGAAGAGTAGTGGCAGCTTCAGCTTCCAAACGAAGAACGGCGGCGGCAGTGGCAATTCGCAGGCCATTGCCTATGCGACTGACCTCTTGGCGATGCCTACATCAGGCAAGCTTGAAGGCTATGAGACATCAGAAGAACTTGTCGACTTCGGCACATTTGCCGTGATCGAGGAGACGGTTCGTTCAGAAGACCGTGGCGAAAAGCACTACTTTCTGGATTTCAAAACTCCTATCGTGAGGACTACGCCCTCCGGCATGCGGATTGTTTTGGAGCCTCTGCGCTCTGTCATTGATTCCATTGGCAACGGTGGCCCCTCTGTGTTGCACTACGCGTTGCGTGTCGACTCAAGTAGCCTCCTTGGTACCGGCAAAGCGCAATCGTTAGGCAATGGCCAGGTTCGCATCGAAGCTCGAATCCAAGAGGAGAAAAGTTTATTCTTCCCCATTGAGCCGCCTTCAAACTTGGCTGGCGGCATCAACGCGTCGCAGGTCGTGTGCCCGTGGGTGCCCAAGGGCAAAAGTGTGGAGATGAAGGTACGCGTGCGAAGATTGGATCGGCGGAAGTACATCCCGTTCGAACTCAACATACCGATCGACCAAAAGGATCGGGTGAATGGTCCATGGCGCTATTCAAGCTTGGACCTGGGCATGGGATGGCAGGGCAAGAAACCTGCTGCGCTGTTCAAGCAAAAGTAATCGCAAGCTTGGGTTTTGGTTGAGGTCGTTGATTGTCGTCAAGTAATGTTGTGGAGACCATTCTTCCTGCCGTGATCGAAGAGACAAGACCCCGTAGGAAGTGGACAGATTTGCTGTGGCTCGGTGGGGCTGTGGCCTTCCTGCTGACTCTGCTTATCTCCTTTGAGATATGGTCTCCTTCCCGCGGCTCTGCACCGCACGACATCGTGAGCAAGGTTCCACTTGGCATACATGTTTCGGAGCTCGATCCCTATCTGATTCGAGGTCACGGCAGTACCGGAGTGGTCACGGAGTGGACGGAGAAGACGACTGAGTCTTATACCGGTCGCGTGCCCATGAAAAATACGAAGTACGGAAAGTTTAAGACCCGCGGTCTGGGCAACTACGACACGTGGAAGAAGACGATCGACAGGCAGGACCGCTTTACGGGCGAGATTACATTCACGCACGAAAGTTTTTGGAGCACGGACGTAAACAGTTTTTACTTCAAGGATGGCGTGCTGGTCGACAAGGATTGGGGTTTTCTACCAGGGTAGGGAGGTCGCCCGTCGTAAGATAGAGTTGTGCAGATGGAAGCGCCGCCCGTCGTTGCGGATGTGAAACCACGTTGGAAATGGATCTGTTTGCTATGGATAGCCATTGCTCTCACATGCCCATTCATTGGCTATCAAGCTCTTTTCCGGTACGAAGGTTCGGCGCCGCACAATGTTGTGGACTATGTCCCCTATAGCACCAAGCTCTCCGATCTCGATCGCTATCTTATTCGAGGCATTGGAAGCGAAGGTGAGGTCGAAGGCACCATCCTCGAGCCCGACGGGTCAGGCAAAAAGGTCGAAGTTAAAGAGGACTATGATCGATGGAAAGCAACACCTGAAGAGCGCGCCCGTTTTACAGGCAAGATCACCTTCTATCACATGGGGACGACCAGTACCGACGTCAACGAGTTTGTGTTTCAGGATGGGAAGCTGGTCGACAAGGATTGGGGTTTTCTGCCGGGGTAGTGCCGCTTACACACTCACTTCCGAACGCCGCTCTTCGACCCTTCTCTGCGAGTGGTCGAGCGTCTTCTTTCGGAACCGCAACATCTTCGGCGTGACTTCCAGCAGCTCATCGTCCCGCAGCCAGGACAGCGCCTGTTCCAGCGAGAAATCCTTGTGCGCGTCCAGGACCGTCGTCGAGTCGGCGTTTGCAGAGCGCATGTTGGTGGCGTGCTTTTCCTTGGTCGCGTTCACGATCATGTCTTCGTCGCGAGCGTTGGCCCCCACGACCATGCCGCCGTAGACCTCGGTGCCGACCGGATAGAAAAGGGTGCCGCGCTCTTGAATGTCCTCATAGGCGTAGCGTGTGAGCTTGCCCGGGTCCTTGGCGATGAGGGAGCCCTGCGTGCGCGATTCGATGGTGCCGGAATAGGGCCGGTAGCCTTCCAGCAGGCTGGACATGATGCCTAGCCCGCGTGTTAGGGTGAGGTAGTTCGACCGGAAGCCGATGATGCCGCGCGTGGGGATGAGGTAAGTGAGGCGAACGGTGCCGTTGGCCTCGGTCTCCATGTTGACCATCTCGCCCTTTCTTCGGGCGAGTTCCTCCATCACGTCGCCTGTGGAGTCGTTGGGCAGCTCCAGCGTGACGTTCTCATAAGGCTCCAGAACCTTCCCGTTCTCATCCTTCTTGAAGATGACCTGCGGACGGCTGATCTGCATCTCATAGCCCTCTCGCCGCATGGTTTCGATGAGGATGGCAAGCTGAAGCTCGCCTCGGGCGGCTACCTTGACCATATCGGCCGGGGCGTCGCGGTCGATGCGGACGCTGACAGAGACCGCCTCCTCCTTTTCCAGCCGCTCCTTGATCTTGTGGATGGTGAGGAATTTGCCGCCGTCCTTGCTGGCAAGGGGAGAGTTGTTGGCGTAAAAGCCCATGCTGAGCGTAGAGGGCTCGACCAGGATCGGGGGGAGTGGGTCGATGGCGGAGGCATCGCAGATGGAGTCGCTGATGAGTACGTCGTTCAGGCCGGACATCATGGCGATCTCTCCGGCAGAGACCTCTTCGACCTCCTTCATCTGAATGCCTTCATACGTCCAGAGTTTGGTGACGTTGAAGCCGACCTGCTTGTCCTCGCGGATTTGGGTCAGGCGGTCGCCCACCTTCACCTTGCCCCGCAGCACCTTGCCGCCGAACATCCGTCCGACGTAGTCGTTGTAGTCGAGGTTGTTGACCTGGAGCCGGAACGGTCCCTCAGCTTGCACGTCGGGCGGGGGCACCGCGTTCACGATCATCTCGAACAGCTCGCGCATGTCCTTCTCGCCGCCATCGGGCGAAACTCGCGCAAATCCTCCCGAGCCGGACGTGTAAAGGTGGGGGAAGAACAGGTCGTTCTCGTCTGCGCCCAGGTCGATGAAGAGGTCGATAGTTTTGTCGTAAGCCCAGAGCGGACGCGCGCCGTCGCGGTCGATCTTGTTGATGCAGACGATCGGCTTGAGCTTGTTCTGGAAGGCCTTTTTGAGCACGAACCGCGTCTGCGGCATGGGGCCTTCGTTGGCGTCTACGACGAGAAGGACGCCGTCCACCATGCTGAGCACGCGCTCCACCTCGCCGCCAAAGTCGGCGTGGCCGGGGGTGTCCACGATGTTGATCTTGTAATTCTTGTAGCGAACGCTCGCGACCTTGGAGAGGATGGTGATGCCCTTTTCGCGCTCAAGGTCGTTGGAGTCCATCACGCGCTCTTGCATGTGCTGGTTCTCCCGGAAGATGCCCGCCTGACGAAAAATGGCATCGACCAGGGTGGTTTTGCCGTGGTCGACGTGGGCAATGATCCCGATGTTGCGAACGTTGGACGCCATTGAACCCAAATTGTACCGGTGGGCTCAATTTTAGCCTTGGGATGGGGCCTGCATTTATCGGATGCGGAAGATCGTCGGCCATCGCCGGCAACCATAGAAGAAGCCAAGGACTAGGAAAAGAATGACACTGCCAGCAACATAATATGGACCGCTTGTGTACATGAATGGAACTGGCCACTTCTTCAGCTTCGCTGGCGGGACCTCTTCGTAACCATCCCAAAAATCTGAATCGGTGTCGGGGTGCTTGCGTTCCTTGAACCGTGCGAGCATGAACGCAGTTCGAGTTTGCTCGTATCTCTTGGCGTTTTCGCGCATGATCTCATAGTTCTCTTTGGCAAAGGCCGATCTTCCGTCTATAGTTTTTCGCTCTGTGCCTTCTACAGCGTCACGGCGGACACTTTCTTCCAAACCGGGATCGATCGCGTGCTTCCCGTGCTTATAGAGTTCAACCATCCGAAGCGTCGTGAAGGTTTTCAGACCTCCAAAATAGCCTGTGTCTCCAAGAACATTCATGATGTCGATGCTCTCCCATGCATTGCCGAGCACGATCAGACCGCTGAGTCCCTTAACCGAGTCAGAGAGTCTGCCAGTTTCAAGCAGATAACTTTTTAACTGAGGTCGCTCGTCGTTTGGTTTAGCGGACTTCAGGTCGATCAACCATTCGATGCAGGCAAGCTGGACTCGTTCGCGTCCAAAATGCGCATCGGGATTGATCTCAATCGCTTTTTGGATGTGCTTAAAGCTTGCTTTGGCAAGTTCAATCTGCTCAATCTTTCCGCCCTCTCTCAGCCATTTGTGTATCTGGAATGTGCCGAGGTTTGCGTGGAATCGATACTGATGCTCGTTGTCAGGGCTTGCCTTGAGTCGCCTTTCCTTAGCGGCCATCACCTTTATCGCCTCATTGCCCTTCCCAATTCGGTCGTAAGCCACCGCCAAGTCGTCGAGTTCTTCAAGTGTTGTCTTCCCAGCCTCAAAGACCGGCAGCAGCCGGTCAATGCGCATTTGGTAGTACTCGGGAGGGTTCCGCTCAAACCGGCCGACGATCGCTTCGGCGACACCGGGAAAGTTCTTCATCTCCATGGCGAGCGTATCGCGATCCCACATGCAGGCTTGAGCCAAGCTAGCCAATACGCAGAACATTACAAGTGTCAGAAGTCGAAATCTTCTTTGCATACTTGAAGCTAATGGGCATAGACAGGCGACAGGAGTTTTGAGGCATCCAAAAGCGAAGGCGGCTTGCGCGATTTTTGACGTTTCTTTAGTTCTTCCTCAAGCTCCCTGCGGTGGTCTTCTGGTAAGTCCTGCCAGCGGCTGACCCACTCTCCATCAATTCTCTGATCCTGGATCAGCGAGTATTTGGGCTCTTGGCCTGGGAACTCAAAGTAGACACGCTTAGATAGCAGGGTCATAGGACGATAACCCGAGGCTTTGGTTTCAATGTTTCCAGCCTCAAACAAGCTGACATACAAGTATATGTCTCGTATACTCCCAGCCTTGAATCCTGGAGCTTCTCCTTCT
Source organism: Fimbriimonadaceae bacterium (assembly GCA_019638775.1). Classification (NCBI taxonomy): domain Bacteria; kingdom Bacillati; phylum Armatimonadota; class Fimbriimonadia; order Fimbriimonadales; family Fimbriimonadaceae; species Fimbriimonadaceae bacterium. The sequence goes on from JAHBTD010000003.1 coordinate 322,823, forward strand.
GTCGAGGTTCCGATAATAATTCCGCGCTGCTCTTCATATTCGATACGAAGCGTGCCTTGATGAGGTAACCCTTGGGGCCAAATCTCCGTAAGCTCTTCCATCGCATCGTCGGAGTACGGCAATGCATCTTCATCTGACACATAGAGCCAAGTACCTCTGCCGCTGTAGTTGTACAGGAAGGATGATATGCTCGCTTGAACGTTCAGTGGCAGACTGCTGAATTGCATGGGTCGCCCAGAATCCAACTCTCTTAAGATGTTTGGCGGCAAGCTTTTCAATAACCGACGAACAAAAGCTTCGCCAATGTTAAGCTCCCGTGGAGCGTTTGGACAAAGAAACCGGAAATACAACATCGGAACGTCGCTCTCGTCGACAATGCTATCTCTGGGGGGCACGAGCGGCTCAAGGTCAGCAAGTGTTGCATAACCCCTGGCCTCGACCGACTTCAGTATGTTACGAAGCCGTAATCGGTTTGCCCAAAAAGGGTTTTGGCCTTCGTCAAGATCGCTCGGACGGATGACGATCCAGTTACCTTGGAGCGTTGCATTCAGGCTCCTGATCGAGTCAATAAGGTCTTCAAGGATTTTTGACGATACTGTCAGATGTCTGTAATAGTACGAATAGTAGACTGTGAATGCATCGGGTGCAGCGATTACAAGTTGCATGCCTTCAGCCGCCGCCGCTTTTACGAGGCGTTCTCCAGTTCCAAGACTAACTGGCTCAAACAAGTCAGGTCTACGCACTTTTTCAAGGACGCTAATCATTGACTTGGGTACTGGGCCAAGCGGTTCCTCCAAATAATCGACACAATCTAGCCACGCCTGAGCGTCAGACGATAGCTGTATCTTTTTCGCCTCTTTGAAACGACCTCTGCTGTTGGATTGTTCCTTCCTTAATGACAAATAGATTGCATCCATACCGTGGATGCGGTGAAAGATAATGGACTTGCCTGCTTTAGAAAACTCGATTTCAGTTAACGGGCGGATTTCGCCGTAGTCGCGTTCAACGCGAACTGTAACTTGAGTTGAACCCGTAGGATCTACTTCCCATCGCCATCCACTCCATTCGCCTTTTTCAGGCTTAGAAAGCACCCCAGAAGTCAGAATCTCGTCGACGTAATTCCTTTGCTCTCGTATGTAGGTGTCTATTGCTGCTCGAAGGGCTGGAGTAAGCGGTCGTTGCAATCGATTTGGTTTGAGCGCGTACACGATAGATTCTTCACAATGCAAGCTTGCAACTGTTTTCGAATCAAGTGCGGCTTCGATATTGTATTTAAGTCTTTGTGTAGGGGTCTCTTCCAACGTTTCACGGAGTTCATCACTTTTTTCATTGAATTGTTGGGTGATCTTAGTGATGAGAATCGTAGCCCGGTCTCTTGTGATTGCTTTTTGCTTCGACAGGATATCGCGGATCTTGCCTTGTATCCTGGTGAATTCTCGTTCGCGGTGTGCTACGGCTTCGTTCCAGATGCGGCGTTTGACTGTATCCGTTTGAACTAGCGTTCGCTCGTCTTTGCCGTTGATCACCCATTGCCCGCCTGCTGCATCCGCGATCCGGGATAAGAGCGCCTCGGGAGACACGTCCCGAACCGAAACAACCATAGGCATTTCCGCAAGGTTTGCTGCGACAGACAGCTTCAAGGAGGTCTGCTCTTTAAGTTGAGCAACCACCTTACCGAGCGCCAAGCCCGTCGTTTCGTAGCTAATTTGGACTTCTTGTGGGTTCAAGAGCAGTCCAGCGACGATTAAGCAAATCATTTTGAGCGTCCTGTCTTAAAATACGACCTCCAAGCAGCAGGGTTGCTGGCGCGGTTTACAGCCACAGAAAGGCGAAGCTGCGGCTTGAATGCGTTGTTGCCCGTTCACATTCTGAGAATGTTCTGTCTAAGACGTACTTGATAGAGTACGAAGAGAAATCGCCACCACCGCCTCCGCCATCGCCTTTTCGCTGTTCCTTGATCTCTTTAATCGCCTCTTCCTTGGCTTTCTTGATAAGGTCTTGGATGTCACTGGGCAGGTCTTCCAGACGTTTCACTTTTGCACCGGTCGGCTCCGTATCGCTCAGCGGAACCTGCATTTCGGCGTCTTTGGACAGATTGAATTTATAGTTCCAGACTGTCTGCTTGGCCATCCGGAAGCTCTTCCATTCGATGCTTCGGTAATACTCCTGCATCTCCATATCCGTCGAGCCAACCTCTTTTGCCGCAAGCTGGTATCCAATCGACTCAGGGTCTTGTTGAGTGGTGTGAAGCCCTGAGCCTTCATAGGTCTGCTCAATTTGAACCATCGGATTCTCTTCAAGCTCAAGAGTGATGAATGCATCCAAGGGGAGGCCATTTGGAAAGAGCTCTGTGGGCTCTTGCGGCGCATACTCCCAATCCTCTTCATCCTCCTCTTCTTCAAACATCTCGGGGTCAAATTCGTTTTGACCAGGAGGAGTAATGGACTCCCCGTTTTTGAAGATCATATCGAAGACAATCTGCTTCTGTTGTGGGGTTAGATCAGCAATCGCGATCCTCCCTCCGTTGATAAGGGCTTGCTTCTGACTTTGTGTGAGCAGGCCATGAAGCTGCATCATCTCTCGGCTGGCTTCGCGCCGCCTCCCATAGCGGTACATCATTGACTGGCTCGCCGGATCATCAAGGAGTAGGCTTGGATAGATCGAATAAAGGCTCCAATAGCTCTGTTCTCCTTCTTGCAAGGCGATGAGGCACTGAACGTCGAGAGAAACTCGACCAACTTTAACGGCCTGCCTGATGACTTGCCCTAAGGCGGAGCGGTTGATACTGCCAAACTCTGCCATCTCTGAGAAATCCGCACGCTTGAAGATCAGCCACTCCCCATCAACAACAGCAGGATTGTCTTCATCCTTTGTCATCAGCATCATTCCGAGGAGTTCGGACGCTTTGAGCGCTGTCTCACTTCCCATGTAGAGAGCCATCATCACCATGAAATCGCCGGGCGCTGCGACTAACTGAAACTTGCCGTGCTTGCCAAGAGCGAAGAGAATATCGGTCGCCCCAAACTTGAGTGGGTCGTGCTTTTCTGGGTTCAGAAGCGCTGCGCGAAGCTCGGGAGAGATCGGCTTTTTCTCTGCCTCGTCTTGCTCTGAAAAATACTGCCCAGATAGCTTAGCTCGAAACTCCTCGGCTAAGGGGTTCAGTTTGATCGGTTCTTCTTTCGCAGCGCCTTCGCGGAGTTTCAGAATTTGCTTTTCATAGTCTTCCGGAACCTCATAGTCTTCTCTGCTGGAACCGGAGATGTAGGTGTTCAAGTAAGCCATTGCCCGGCCCTTGGCGTCCAGAAGTTGCAGCTCAACTGACACAGAAGCTGACATCTCTGAGCCGCAGGTCAGGATGAGCAGAACTTTCGCCGGGGCTGCTGTGAATCGTCGACGGTATGAAAGAAGTTGGGCTGTCTCCCAGCCACCCTCATCCTCGTAGTTCGGCTCAGGAACGCCTCCCAAAACATCGGCCCAAACATTTTGCTCGGCCATGAACTGCTTCACGGCAGGGATAACGCTCGAAGGCATGGGCTGCTGCATTCGATTCGGAGTTGTCGAAAGTACAACACGGTCACCCTTCTTCATTGCCGCAAGGACCTCAGGCTTGAGACTAACGGCAACACGCTCGCCGAGTCGCGATTTAGGCAACTTGCCTTCAAGCTCAGAGATGCGCTCATAGCGTTTCATCTCTTCGTCTTCATCGGCGGGCTTCGTTTGAAGGGATTCCGTTTCTTTAACGATGGCGAGAGCCGCCTTGGTGTCAAACGCGCCAAGTTTCGAGAGCGAGTCAAGCATCTCTTTTTGAGCTTTTGTGAAGGCCTTAAGGCGCTTCTGATAGGCTTCGTTCGCCTTTTTGCGAAGGAACGTGCTTGTTCGTGTCAGTCGAATTGACGCCGCTTCGTGAACCCAATCCGCCTCAACCGCAACGGCAAGCCTGTCCATAAGGTCTTGGACAGTGACGTCTTTGACGTCAATGACCATAAGCATCGAGTTCAAAGTGCCAGCTGCGGCAAGCTTGACGCCTGTCTTTTCAGCGATCTCTTCGCAGACTGTTTTGAGGGGAATAGCCTCGGCGTGATAGCTGATTTTTTGGGTCAGACTTTGGGCCGACGAAAGCGTTGCGCCAAGCGCAAAGCACACGAGCAAAAGGATTCGTCGCATTTTTTTCACAACTCGTTAAGTAATGATCTACTTTACGCTATGTTGTGCCTGCGCGAGTGAAGAATTTGTACTATTATCTTAGGCCTATCTCAGGGGTTTAGCTCGCCTTCACAGTCAGGCCACCATCACCTCCCCCACCGGGAGGCTTCTGCTGCCCGTTGAGGGTCTTAACCATGTCGTCCTTGGCTTTCTTGATCGCTGCTTGTGTCTCGGATGGAAGGGCGTCGATCGAGTTTACTTTTTCACCCTTGTTGACCGTATCTGTGAGCTGATGGGATGCGTGAATCTTCTCGGTGTATTCAAACATGTAGTGCCACGACGTTTGATCTGCCATTCGGAAGCTCTTCCACTCAATCTTGCTGTAATATTCGTCTGACCCCTGGCTGCGGCCCGCGCGGTCTTTCATCGCAAGGTGAAAACCAATGGACTGAGGATCCATCGGTTGCGTGAAGGAGTTCATCATGTCGAAAGACTGCTCGACCATGACGATGGCGTTTTGACCGAGCGTCGCGGTGATAACTCCATTGCGCGGCAAGCCGTTCGGAAATAGCTCGGTTGACTCTTCAGGTAACCAAGCTCCAGGTACTTCCTGTCCAACGCTATTGGAGTCTGACAATTCAACAGCAGCGGGGACGATGCCGGAATCAAATCGCGAAGATTTGAACACCATGTTGTAGATGACTTGCTGCTGTTCGGGTGAGAGGCTTCCAATCACCAACCGACCATCGTTCGCCAAAGTTGCTTTTTGGCTGCGGGTGAGCAGACCGTGCAGCCTTAGCATGTTTCGGTTCGAACCGCCCAAGTTCACTTCACTTGGCGTGGAATTAAGCAGTATCGGCGCGCAGATGTCATAAAGACTCCCGAAGGTGTACTCGCTAGCGCTTTGGAGTGCTATTTGACACTTGACATCCAGCGAAATTCGCCCATCTTGGCCAATCTGACGGATAATTTTTCCGTAAGTGGCGCGATCTGCGGTAGCCATCTCGCGGATGCCGCTGAAGTCGCCACGCTTGCCAGTCAGCCAACTGCCTTCTGCTGTGATTGGGCTGAGCTCTGGAGGCAGCATTTGCATCATGCCAAGTATTTCGCTGGGCTTGATTCCCGCCTTATCCCCGCTAAAGCCCATCATGGAGATCATAAAGTCGCCTGGTGCTGCCACAAGCTGAAGAGCCTTGGTCTTTGCAATCTCAAACAAGATGTCGGTAATTCCGAAACGCAAGGGATCGTACTTTTCTGGGTTGAGTAAGGCTGTTCGGAAGGCCAGTGAAATCGGAGGCAAGGACTCGTTATCGGTCGATAGTCGTTGCATGGCACGATCCCGAAACTCCTGAGCGAGCGGATTGAGCTCGACCGGGTTTTCGCTTGCACTCGCGGCGCGCAAGTCTGCCATCTTTTTGTTGAAGACATCCCCCATTTCCGGATCACTCAGGATCGACGCAGCAATGCTGGTGCTGGTGGATGTGATGGTCCGGCCTGTACTGTTAAGTAACCGCACTTCCAGGCTGATTGACTGACTGCTGTCCTGATCGTTCAGAACAAGCAGTACTTTGGCAGGGGTCTCCTCAATCTTTTTGCGATCCGTGAAGATAGAGTGACTTTGGTAATCGACTATTCCTCCCCCCTCAAAATTCGGCTGGTAGATGCGGGCAAGAGCATCCGACCAGATCGCCTGCTCGCGAATGAATGCCTCAATGTCCGGCATGACATTAAAAGGCATTGCCTTCTGCATACGATTGGGCGACGTGGAGTAAACGGTTCGTCCATTCTGTCGGATCGCAGCGATGAGTTCAGGCGAAAGATTAGCCGCGATACGATCTGCAAGACGACGGGTCGGGAGCTTATCGGAGATTTGTTGGTACCTGCGCCAACGGTTTGTATCGTTAACCTCGGGGTTGAAAGTCTTAGCCATCATCTCGACATCGGTTGCAATAGCTTGCGCCGCTGCCGCATCAAATTCACCCGCCTTTTTGAGCGTCTCCCGAATCTTTGTTTGCGATTTCGTCACTGCGGCAAGGTGGCGTTGAAAAGCCTCTGCTTCCTTCTTGCGAATGAAAGCAGCTGTCCTTGTTAATCGTGTTGCTGCACTTTCTTTGAACCACTCCGCTTCAACAACCTCAGCAAGCTGGTCCATCAGCTCCTGTACGCTCACATCGCGCACGTCGATCACCATGATCATCGAGTTCAAAGTGCCAGAGGCGGCAATGGGAACACCCGTCTTTTGGGTGATCTCTTCACAAACAGTCTTTAGCGGAATAGCCTCGGCCCGGTATGTGATCTTTTGCGCCAAATCCTGCGCCGACACACAAGCAGCACAAGCGTAGAAAGTTGCAAGCAGTAGAAAACGCCTCATGATTAGCCTCAGATTCAAATATCTCCAATAATTTACTCTACGTTATCTATTCTCGGGTCAGTGAGATGAATTTGGGAGTCGTGATCGCCTGTTAACAGGAATCGAACTGACTACCGCTACAACGCAGCTTCCGTGCCGCCGCTCGGTGGGGGGTTCTTCCTCACTTCCTCGACTAACTTCTTGACTTCGTTGCGCACCTTCTCAGGTAGTTCCTCAAAGGTCTTAACCCATCCGCTAACCGGGACAGAATCAGTTAGCCTGCTTGTGTGAGACAGCTCGGATGATAACTGGATTTTGTAGAGATACTCCCGATCATCAAGGGATTGAAATCCTACGAAGGGCATTTGAGCATAAAGAGCGTTGCCAGATTCCAACCCGTAGAGGTGATTTGCGACCATCCAATAGGTGTAACGTTGGGTGACGACACGGTCGGATTGATGAGCGTTCTGTCGAATCTTCAGGCTGCCCCCGGATGTGACCTTGCAACTAATGCGCAAGTCAGATGGCAGGCCATTCGGAAAGGCCTCTGTTGGCTCCGGTGGATCGTACCAAGTCCGATTCGGGGCGTTCGGATCGACTGGGGTGGGCTTGGTCACATTGAACTCTTTGTCATCGTAAACAAGGCGGTGTACGAGGTTCTGTTGATAGGGTGTGAGCTGCCCCAGCCTGAGGTCGCTGCCAGCCTCCAGGCTCGTGCGCTGAGATTCGGATAAGGAACCGTGTAGCTGCAGGACGATTTGAGAGCGAAGCTCCATGTTCATCATGTCGTTGAGGTTCTGTGGAATGAGGGTCGATGCGATTTCAGCTATCGGAGAAAGGTCTTCGTCGGTCAATAAGACGATCCGGGCCTTCGCCTCCAGGCCGATTCGTCCGTCCGACGCTACTTGCCGAAGAATCGGCCCCATGACGCTTCGCTTGAGGGGCACGTTTACAGAGCCCGAGAAGGCAAAGGGATCCCACGTTGCCAACAGCCAGCCTTCATCTTCGACCACGGTCTTTGACTCACCACCAAACCACAGCGCTCGAGCAAGAATCTGGCTTGGCGTCTGGCCCATACGCGCCAGTATAGGCAAAGAAATCCAACTGTCAGTGAGGCACGCAACAGCTTGCAGGCTCTTAGATGCTGCAAATTGGCAAAATAGCTTTCCGGTAGCTAAACTTATCGGGTCGTATCGTTCTGGCTGAGTGAGACGGTCAAAAAGTGTTTTGGAAGGCGGTATCCAGGCATCGTCGACATCTTCATAAGATTTCAGTACACGGTCGACAAACTCACCAGAGATCTCGTCAAATTCAAACGGCTTTTCGCCTTCGAGGGGCTTCGGTTGTATGTATCGCGTCCGCGGCACAAGTAGAAAGTGATCGCTGCTCACCCGTTTAGTACGTCCCTGAGCATCCACCAAGAAAACTTCAACCATTACGCCCCGATACCCAGCTTCCAGTTTTACGGAGACGATCGTCTTCGCGGGCATCTCTTCTGGTGCGTAGCGGTCTTGGATAAGCATGTAGGCATCAACATTGAAGCCGGGCAGCTCGAACCCTCGAATCTCCGGCAATGGATAGCGCTTGAGCGATGTCATCCACTGTTGCTGCTCCTCAACGTACACCTTGATCGCCGCCTCAGCTTCTTTGGGCAGTTGCTTTTGCATACGGTTTGGCTTTTGGGTCAGCACGATTCGACGGCTCTTTTCAACTGATGCGTAAAACTCGGGTGTGAGCAGCGTGGCGATCTGCTTTGCTAGCTTGGCCGCGGGCATCCGGTCTTGGAGGCTTCGCTGTTGTATATAGTTGATCTCTTCTTTTGACTTTAGAAGAGCATTGATCTGATCGGCGAGGGCATCCGCGGCCTGTTGGGTTAGCGGCTTAGCGGCGGCGAGCTCTTTCTTCTTATCTGCAATTGCTTGGCGATAAGCCTTCACCATAGATTTGTAGTGCTCCTCGGCCTCTCGCTTCTCCGTCGCAGGAGACTTGACCAGCCACCACCCGTTGCTGTCTTGCTTCCATTCGGCATGGCAGACCCGCGCGACCTTGTCCATCAGCTCCTTAAGGGTCACATCACGAACATCAATGACGAGCGGAAGTTCGTGGTACTGGGCGGAAGCAAGGAGCTTCGTGCCTGTTTTCGCGCTAACATCGTCAAAGACCGTTTTTAGGGAAGAGCCGTGATTCGTGTAGGTGACTTTGACTTCTGACGGCTTAGTTTGCGCCACTGAGAAAGAGATGAGGCCAATTGTGAGAAGTGTGAACGTAGTCCACCGGATTCTCATTTCGATCATTACCCTCCGCCTCCACTGTGCTTCCGATAGATGTCGATGTGCTTCTTAATCTCTGTCCGAATTTTCTCAGGCAGTTCCCCATACTTTTTCACCCACTGCCCAATAGGAGCCGTGTCGCTTAGACCGAGCCCGCTGGTAACAGTTGGAGAGTAGGCAATTCTGTACGAAAACTCCGTTGTCAACGCCGTGCGGTAGCCTGCGATGGTAGCTCCATTCAGCATATTAGAATCGTCCGGTTCGCGGAAGATCTGACTGGCGAACGACTGCAATTCATATGAACTTTGCGACGCTGGGCTACTTCCCGTCGTTTGCATGATGCTGATACTCTCCTTCTCAAGAACAGTACAGGAGATTTCTAACTCAGTGGGAAGTCCGTTTGGAAAGAGCTCAGTCGCCTCAGGATAGTTTGTGTACCGAGGGCCGTCGGTAACAACGTCGGGAGGGAGGTTGTAGTTGTTTATCCCTCGAGTTCCGTAGAGCATCTTGCTCAACTCATCCTTTTGGAAGGGAGTCAGCAACATCGTGTTCAGTTTGCTACCCTCCCTTAATGTCCTTAGCTGCGAAGGAGTGAGCGATCCATGCAGGCGGTAGAAAGCTATGTAAGTTGGGCTCGTTGCTGGGAAGTACGTGAATACCTCCGGTGTGATCGCTTTAGAGAGGTCATAGAGTACGGAATACACGGTATTCAGCTCCAATGCGATCTTACAGCTCGTATCCAATGTGATCCGTCCGTCATCATTGATTTGTCGAATCGTCTTTCCCATGAATGTTCGGGACATCGGACGCCCATAGCTTCCGCTGTTTGAGGTTGCATGCCAGGTGACGGTCAGCCAGCCGTCCTGGTTCGAAATCATCTGGGCTGGCGCCCAATACTGGAAGAGTTGATCCCAGAACATCGTCAGAGTCAACTTCCCTCGATGAGCATGTGCAGTTTGAGTGATCGCTGCATCGGGCGGACAGGCGACAAGTTGCAACCCACGATCTTTAGCCAGATTGATGAATACACGCCCCACACCCATTTGCATCGGCTCATGCTTTTCTGGATGAAGCAGCGCTTGCAACAGTGCACGAGAAGGGGGAGCCCAGTCCGATACGGTCGGGATTTGATTGAGCCAAAGGCGCACACCCAACTCTCCCAAGAGTGGTGTGACCTCCATTGGAGCTTCACCAGGGTCCGGTTTAGGTTTCGTGATTGTGATTTTAGGTGGCTCGTCAGTTGTCGGGAACATGGCGTCCCGAGCGATTGACCTCGTGATGCCATGGTTATCGATCATCAACAGGCTGATTTCGAGGCTTCCCGTGAACTCAATCGCGTCAATAGTCAAGATCGGCTTGAGAGAGAGATCGTTCTGTCTCAGGTTCTCCTTTAGACGCCATGTGAGTTCATTCTGGCTTTCGAGCAGGGTTCCGCTAAGCCCAACCGCCTTAATCCAGAGTCCTTGCTCCTTGGCAAACTGGGACAAAATCTCGAGGCATTCTTTCGGAAATGCCTGCTGCATACGGTTCGGTCTCGCCGAGAGGACGAGACGTTGGCCGTCCGCAGGCGTTGCCAGCAATTCTGGAGGCAGGGCATTGATCAGACGATTCATGAGACGCCGACTGGGCGACTTCTCCAGCATGGAGGAAAGTCCAGCCGCGGTAGCAGATGACTTGTCACGGAGGGCAGCTTCAATCTGCAGAGCGAGCAGATTAGCTGCTTGCTCATCAAAAGGTTCGTAAGCTTCGACCCGTTTCTTCCGAATCTCGAGGGCTTTGCTGTAGCCTGCAACTCTCCAACGATAAGAGTCTTCAAGCGCCTGCTTTACAAATTTATCAGTGGACCGGAGCCGATACCCGTCCTTTTCCTTAACCCATTCTGCATGAGTGACCCTGGCAAGGCGGTCCATCAGGTCTTTCAGCGTGACGTCCTTGACGTCGATGACGAGTGGCAGCTCGTGCAGGGTGGCCACTGCTTGCAAGCTGACCCCTGATTTCTTGGTCAGCTCCTCAAAGACGCTCTTGAGCGATGCGCCCTCATTCGAATAACTGAGATTGACTTTGGCTGGCTCAGGCTGACATAGCGCCAAGGCGCTAAAAACAAAAGTCCCCAGGCAAAGGAAAATGCGAGCAAAAAACTTCCCCATAAGCAGCCTTCTATATCAAGGATAGCGCAGACCTTGAATTAGTTCACAGTGGAATCGTAAATGTAGTTCAGGTAAACCTATCGGAGCTGCTACGGCTAAGTGACCAACAATGAAAATCTACATCTCTGCCGACATTGAAGGCGTCACCGGGCTCGTCTCCTGGTCGCAGTGCGGACGCCCGAGCGGCGACCACTACGACTACCGCTGGGCCAGAGAACGCATGATCGCCGACGTCAACGCCGCGGTCCGAGGAGCGCGCAGCGCGGGCGCGACCGATATCCTCGTCAAAGACTCGCATGGCAACTCCAAGAACCTGATCCTAAGCGATCTTGAGCCTGGAGTTGAGCTGGTGAGCGGGCATGGCAGCGGCAACGACGGGATGATGCAGGGGATTGACGGCAGCTTCCACGCCGCAATGCTGATCGGTTACCACGCGATGGCCGGAACGCAGGGCGGGATTATGGAGCACACGATCTCGGGACGCGTCCACCGGATGCGCATCAACGGGATGCCTGCCGGGGAGATGGCAATGAGCGCAGGCGTGGCGGGGCGATACGGGGTGCCGATCGTCGCCGTCAGCAGCGACCGAGCGGGATGCGTCGAAGCTCAGGCCCTGGTTCCCGGAGTACAGGCTGCCGAAGTGAAGGAGGGGTACGGACGCTACATGGGCTGCTGTCTGCCCGTTGAGGAGGCGGAAAGCCTGATCGAGCAGACCGCTGCCGAGGGGGTACGCAGGGCGAAGGCGATCCAGCCGTGGACGACTAACAGTCCGGTGACCTTCGAGATCGAATTCAACCGTAGCGAAGAGGCGGACATGGCGGCCAAGCTTGTGGGATGTGTGCGACAAGACGCTTACACCGTGTCTTACACGGGGCCAGATTACGAAACTGCCCACACTGCAGCATGGAATCTGATCCAGCTTGCAGGGTTGGGCCCGCAAGCGCACGATTAAGTCACCTCTTGCTCATAATCTAAAATCTTGTTGGAGAATACGAGATTGTCTTGTATATTTAGTACAACATAGCGTTGGGGAGCCAAATCGTAATAACGCTGTTCCTGCTCGACGCCTGAAGGACTCTATGATGCACAGACGACTAATTGTAGTGGGCGCAGCCTGCTTTCTTTTCCTCCCTCTCATCGCCATTGCTTTAGGCAAAAGTCCGCAAGTAGCCGGTGGTGGGTGTCCTGCAGGATATGACGGGATATCAGCTGATTGGTGCGTTAAGTCGGAGTATCATGGAACGACTACCACCGTTAGCTGGGCGATGGACGAAAACGGTCAAGCGGTCCAGTCAAACATAACTTTGCCTTGGAGTCAGTGGTTAGGCTCCAGTGCAACAAACGGCACGCCGTACGTTCAAACAGTTTCTATTCATTCACAAGGCACAATTAAGGTCAAGTATAAGTGGAGAGGTTCGGGAACTGTTCCTGGTACTTTGCGATTAAAGGTTGCCTCAGCAGGCTATATTGGCACCAATGGGTTTAGCACACTGGCCGCTACTGCTCCTGATTCTTGGAATTTAGACACAGGGTTGGGCTTGGCAGTTGAAGATGGAAGTCATCTTTATAGTTGGCATAAGTATACGCCTGGACACGTTTTGCGGAAAGTCAAGATAGACGAAAATGGAGAAGGCGAACTTGTTGTGGATCAGGCTGCAAGTTTGGAGAGGATAGCGATAGGCACATTTACACTCAGTGCCGGAGCGCCATCACTTCAATGCGAAATTGACAATCGGGATGTCATGTTGACAACCCAGGTTTTCGGCACTCCTCTCAAAAAGAAGACTTTTGATTGGCTCAATGATTGGCAGATAGTTTTGCCGCAAGATGATTACACATATTATTCGGGCTCAGAGCACGATCTCTACTGGAGGAATAGAGTTTTCAGCTTCTTTCCTTCAATACCAGAAGTGACACCACTCTATTTTCCTAGTGACTCTACAGATTACATGGAGTGGCATGTTGGGTTGAAACAGGATGATCGTGTTGTGAATAGCTTTATCGACACTCAGATCGTTTTGTACGAGATATTGAGTTGTGTTGGACTTGTAGGCCCCTACTACGTTGGCGACTCCTATGATTGGACTTGGTCACTTGGCTACCCGATGGAATACCCCGACGACTACCCGTCAGCCGGCACTTATGACGGAACGAATATCGACCAAATCACACACAGGGGCAGGCGCTTTACGAGGCCAAGCTTTTACATTCAATATCCTGGCACTTCACAGGCCAAACTTAGCCAGTATCCTGGGCATGCTAAGGACTCAACACTGGTAAAATTCAAATGGACCTGGGGATCCGATGGGCTTGTCGGCGAAAGCATACGGAATGTCTTTTTTCATCGCAATGCAGAGCCAGATGGGCAGGTGAGCTCACAGTGGTACGATCTTAAGGTAGGCGAGTCCTATCTGACTCCGCCTGGAATGAGTTTCGAGCCTCCGAGTAACGGTATTCCAGTAACGGGCTGGATCACCGCTGGCGCTGCGGATTGTGACTTCAGTGATGTTGAACTCGGCAAGATAAAGTTTGATACGTTCGACTCTGGAGTTCAAGCGCTTGTAGCGCTTTTCTTCGTAGTATCTGTGATAGAGCCGACGCCGTTTGTTGAAGCGATCACTGCATTTTTAGTGAATGGGACGCTGTCAGGGCTGTCTGTCGGCTGGGATGATGCCGAGCCTGCGGTCAACTTGCGGAGAACCGATGCAAACACAGGGCAGTGTGATACTTTGATAGTGAGGCCGGCAATTAATGTTCCCGGATACGGCGCGATAAGCGAAGCTGATTATAGTGATCCGCAAAAGCTGTCTGCGCTCAAGGATGCTCTAATGGATGGGAATCTTGGGATTTACTACTGGAAATTGGACTATCGTCGCATCTACAACTTCCACAAATACATGGTAGATAACTGGGGGCATGGCGGCTATGTCTTCCAGACATCTGACACAAAAAGCACCCCGCTTGGTTTTGGTTCCGCGTACTACAAGTTCACATTCGATACCAGACAAGGAGGAGGAGCATGAAGCTCCGGAAGCCATCTGGGGTTGTCTTTCTCGTTGGGCTGATCGCGATTTCCGTTGCGCAGCAGACGCCGCGCGGTGGTCATACACCCAAGCCAAGCTGGCCCCCTTCGTGGGTGAGTACGAAGTGGACGTACGACGACACAGAGTTCCGCAAGGTTCGTGAGAAGCTTGAGCAGATGAAGTGGCACACAGACGTACCGAATCTCGAAACAATCGGGAGCTGGGTGGATAAGTATCTGCCGCCTGTGGAAAAGAAGGTAAAGGCGAATCGGTTCAAAGATGTGAAGCCTCTGGAGGCATACTGGGCGATGGCTCTTTGGGCTTACTTTCCTACGGAGTGCCAGAAGCACGCTCCGTGGGTGACCGACCTCGTTCGTTTTGTACCTGCTCCTCCTTCTTATGAATATGTGCGCGTAGCTGCATGCGTTGCTATTAAGCAAGATGAAGATAATGGTTTAGAGCCTTTAATGATCAGATTGCTGTCGAAGTGGTCAAAAGACCCTTTGGTTCGTTGGCGTTACATTGATCTTAAGGGATTTGACGGATACATTCCAAGCATTCATGATAGGATGGCAAGATTTGCCGATGAACTCTACAAGGAACTACCCTTAAGAAATGAAATTTTATCCGTAACAGGTGTGGCTGTATATGCAGGGCACTGGATACGGAGCAAAAAACAGGAGTCCTTTAATCACCTGATGTTTTACTTCGATGAGGCTATCAAGAACTCACAAATATCAAAGCCTGAGCAAGATCGGTATAGGATGCTCAAGAAGGACTACATCGAGAGGGGGAGGAAGGCTGGGATGAAGGTTCCTGGCGGATAGGGTCCCACTGTCATGGAACTTGCGGTACCGTTTTGCTGCTTGAAGGTTCTATAATTCAGTGTTCGCACAACGCGAACACCGAAGCGTCATGCTCCACATCGTTCCTGCACTGCTTATTCTGCTCCTTCAAGGCCCTGGTGGCTTGGAGAAGATGGCGCATGCCGGAAAATGTCCCGAAGCGGTTGCTTTGCTTCGCTCGATGGGCATCCAGCACACAGAGCACCGCCAAAGTGCAAACCAAGGCAGTCTGTCTAACGCTTCGCCTGCCGTTGCGCTGAGCGCCATTCGCGCGTCCAAGCAAGACTTTGGAAAGCTGCTAGAGGCCATAGCAAGCCTCTATGCCGAGCTGGAATCGGCGTCGCCTTCGGTGCAGCCGGACACCGACACCGCTTGCCTCGCGCCACCGCCACAACCTAGTGCGGTCGGCACAGTTCACGACGGCTTTATTGCGAATTCACGTACTCGAGACGGCCCGCGATAGGCGATTCTTCGCCTCGTTGTGCCGCGCCGTCGTGCGCCTCGACCCGAATTCCAATTCAAAGCCATGCAATTTCTACGTAAATATTTCGACACCAGCAAAAAGGATGTTGTCGGCATCCAGCCAATCGTTCAAGCCATTAATGAGTTTGAGCCGGCGATGGAATCGTTGTCCGACGCGGAGCTCTCCGCAAAAACCGTTGAATTCAAAAAGCGTCTGGCCGACGGTGAAACACTCGACCAGCTTTTGCCCGAAGCCTTTGCTGCCGTCCGCGAAGTAAGTCGTCGGACTCTCGGCATGCGCCAGTTCGACGTGCAGATGGTCGGTGGTGTTGTGCTTCATCAAGGCCGAATCGCCGAAATGAAAACGGGTGAAGGTAAGACGCTCGTCGCCGTGGCGCCGATGTATCTGAATGCGCTCACCGGGCTAGGCACCCACCTCGTTACGGTTAATGACTACCTTGCTCGTCGCGACGCCGTTTGGATGGGGCCGATCTATCACACCCTTGGCATGACGATCGGCATTATTCAGGGCCACGGTGAAGACAACGATGAGCGCGGTGGAAGCTATCGCTACGTTCCAGGTGCTGACGAGACGGGCGACCCACGCTACCTGAATCTGGTTCCCTGCAGCAGGCGCGAAGCCTACCTTTGCGACATCGTCTATGGCACGAACCACGAGTACGGTTTTGATTATCTGCGCGACAATATGGCGTTCTCGGTTGATGTTCTCAACCAACGAACCCTTAACTACGCGATCATCGACGAGGTCGACTCAATCCTCATCGACGAGGCACGTACTCCACACATCATCAGCGGTCCGTCTATGGACGATGTCTCGCTTTATATGCGCGTGGACGCTGTGGTTCGCAATCTTAAGAACGAAGAGCATTACACGTTCGACAAGAAAAACCACTCGGTAAGCATGACCGAAGAGGGCATGGACCTTGCGGAGGAGTTGCTGGACATTGGCAACCTGGCGAATGAGCCAAAGTTGATGCACCACGTGAACGCGGCTGTTAAAGCCTATGCCCTATTTGACAAGGACGTCGAATACGTCGTTCGTGCGGGTGAAGTTATCCTCGTTGACGAGAATACGGGCCGTCTGATGTTTGGGCGAAGGCTCTCTGATGGATTGCATCAAGCGCTTGAGGCGAAGGAGAAGGTGCCGGTTCAGCGCGAAAGCCAGACCATCGCCGTCATCACGTTCCAAAACCTATTCCGACTCTATAACAAGCTCTCCGGTATGACGGGTACGGCCAAGACCGAAGAGGACGAGTTCCGCAAAATCTACGGCCTTGACGTGGTTACCGTGCCAACCCACCGTCCCATGATCCGTAAGGATCAGCCCGACATCATCTTCAAATCGGAAGAGGCAAAGTTTAGGGGTATCGCTTGGGAGATTCTGCGGCTGTACACCAAGCAGCAGCCTGTGCTGGTCGGGACACGTTCGATTGAAATGTCCGAGCGCGTTTCGTCTCGACTTGAGGCAGACATTCTGCAAAAGCTTGTGCTTTCGGCTCGTCTGCGGCACCATCTTGAGGTCAAGAAAGACGTTCCCAAAGAGCTAAAAGAGGATGCTGAGCGTATCGTTGTCGAGCCATTGAAGGAGGCCAAGAAGCAGGACTATGCAAGCATCTTCAGCAAGATGGATGTCGATACCGACGCCCTTTCAGACGCTTCCATTGAGTTTTGTCTTGAGCAGTTCAAGCTCGATGAAGATGACCGCGAATTCTTAGACGAAGCGCTTCGGCATGGTATCCCCCACAACGTCCTTAATGCGAAATTCCACGAACGGGAAGCCATCATTATCGCCGAAGCTGGTCGTAAGGGTGGCGTCACAATCGCGACCAACATGGCCGGTCGTGGTGTGGACATCCTCCTCGGTGGTCGTGTTCAGGACGACCTTGTCGTCAAAGCAAGAGATTCCAAGGGCGACGCTCACTTCGAGCAGGACTTCGCGTCTACATTCGCGAGCTTCCGACGTGGCGGCAAAGAGCGCGCTGCCCCCCCACTGCCTCTGAGCGATCAAGAGAGAAGCGACAGAGCGGACGAGGTTCGAGATCGAGGTGGAATGTATATCCTCGGTACCGAACGACACGAAAGCCGTCGTATTGATAACCAGCTTCGTGGACGAGCTGGCCGTCAAGGCGACCCTGGCGAAAGCCGATTCTTCGTCTCGCTAGAGGACCAGCTTTGGAAGATCTTTAATGCGAAGATGCTGGAAAACCCAATGCTCAAGGCTTGGCCCGAGCTCGAAGAGGTCAATGCGAAGTTCCTGAGCAAGATGATCGAGAAAACCCAGGAAAGGATTGAAAACCACTTCTTCGAAGCCCGTAAGCACGTTCTCGAATACGACGACGTTCTAAACGCCCAACGCGAGCATGTGTATGGCATGCGCCGCGACATTCTATTGGGCAAACACATCCGCGAAGATGTGATCACTTACGTCAAGGACATGGTCACCGAGTTGGTACGCAATAGTTGGGACTTCGACGACAACGGCGTTCGAGTGTACGACTACGAGAACCTCTACGAAGAACTGAACGATGTGTTTCCGCTTCTCGACTATGCCAAGGTTTCAGACCTTGAGGCGATTCCGCCGGACGAGCGACTGGAAGATTACTGCACCAAGCTCGCGATGGACGAATATCGACGCAAGGCCGAGCGCCTTGGCGATGAGATGATGGGTTATCTCGAACAGCAAGTCATGCTTCACGCTGTAAACGACAAGTGGATGGATCACCTCCAAATGATCGACTACATTCGAGAAGGCATTAACTTGCGATCATACGCACAGCAGGACCCGCTCGTGGCTTACAAAAAGGAGACGTACGATCTTTTCCAAACTACGCTGCGATTGATCCGCGATCACGCTGTCCGAACCATCTTCCGAGCCGAGATTGAACAGCAGCAGGCTGGTCGACCGGCAGATGACACCCCACAGATGGTGCGTGTGGAGGAGGAGCCCGTCGCGGTTGCCGCAGGCGCTCAGCCTACGATGAAGTCGATGACATCAAGTTCTCAGGTCGATCTAGATTCGATCGACTGGAAGAAAGTTGGCCGAAATGATGTCTGCCCGTGCGGAAGCGGTAAGAAGTTCAAAGCTTGCCACTATCCGCTGCTGAGACAGGCTGGCGTGCTTTGATCGAGTGTTGAGTACTAAGCGTTGAGCCCAATCTCAATACTTAGTACTCAACACCCACACCGTCCTGCCCCTACCCCTCCGGCAACTCTTTCCCTTTCGTCTCTGGCGCAAAGGGAAGGGCAAGCAATCCTATCAGGTACACACCTGCCGCAAGCGTTACTCCGTGCGCGGGCGAGCCTCTTCCTGCGGCGATCAACAACCCTGTGAGCCAGGGTAAGGGCGCCTGCATGATCCTCGCCACGTTGTAGGCAAAACCGCTGCCCGTTGCTCGAAATCGAGTTGGGAACAGCTCGGGGAAGTACAGCCCAAAGGTTGCTGTCAGGCCGATCGCAAGGAAGGCCATCAGAGGACCGAAGACCAGCAGATTGGTATAGCTAAAGCCAATATTGAGAGCCACAAATACGCTTATGGGAGCAAGGATAAAGAACGCAAATAGAGTTGGTCTGCGTCCGACCTTCGTGCACAACCACGGCACAAGCAACACGCCAAGGAAGGTGCCGACATGCATAATGCTCGTCGCGTATGACTTCCTTGCGCTGATGTCTTCTGGGCTGAGTCCCTTGCTCACCTGCTCAACCAAGTTTGGAAGCCAGTAGGCGATGTTGCCTGCTCCTGCAATCCCTACGGCGCCAATAATCATTGCGACGATGACGTTGCGTCTCCATATCGGGTGTACGAACATCTCTTTGATCGGCTCAAGGGTGCTTGTCTTCGACTCTTGCTTTTGGGCCTCAGTCCATCTTTCCGGCTCCTTGATCTTGAAACGTATGACGACGGTCAAGAATGCCGGCAGGATACCAACGACAAACAGCCATCGCCAAAAGGTTGCCTGATCGAGTTCGTAGGCGGCCCAAGCCGACGTAAGGGCATAGTTCGCCAGAGATGCCAGCCAGGGCCCGAACGCTGCGGCGGTCTGCAAGAGGGCCGCAGCCCCCGCCCGGGCTTTGTTGGGCACCGTCTCGGCGATTAACGCCGCACCGGCCGCCCACTCTCCGCCGATGCCCAAGGCCGTAAGGAATCGGATAACGGCAACCTGCTCCCATGTCTGGCAAAGTCCGGTGAGCCCTGTGAAGAGGCAGTAGAGGAGAATGGTCAGGGTCATGGTGCGGGCACGACCCCACCGATCAGCCATCACTCCGAAGATGAGTCCACCGATTGCCCAGCCAATCAAGAACACGAGTTGCATCAGACCGTCAATCTCGTCTTTTCGCGCCATTGCGTCAGGCGTGGAAAGCAGTTCCTTGAGCATCGGCCCTTTGGCAAAGGCGAACAGTGCGGAGTCGAAGATGTCGAAGACCCACCCCAGCCAAGCCACGATCAGGACGAGCCACATCGTCTTGGTGAGTCCCTTCCACCATGGTGCTGAATCGACAGCTTCTGTCATTCCGGGCTAATTCGCCGCAGCCTTGCAAAATCCCTTCCCACAGAACAATCGCAAAGCACTTTTTGCAGCTACAGGAACGAAAGTCGCAATCCGAACGGTAAAGTGCTAAAAAGTTTGCACTGTCGGAGATGTGATGATGAAAATAAGAAAGATGTTCGCTGTGTCCGCGCTTGTCGCGGCAATCCTCTGCGTCTGTGCCGGATTCATTCTGGCTTCCGACTTCAAGTCGGCCTTTGCTGACTACAAGGCCAAGCGAGAGGAACTGTTCAATAGGGGCAACGTGACCGTCAAGGATATCGAAGTCCTTCACGACAACTTCTTCTCCAAGATTGAGATTGACAAGCTGTCTGTCGCGGAGATCGACGAACTATCGAACTTCAGCATGTTCGCCTACGAAAAGTGGATCAGCAAAACCAAGTCAAGGCTGGACATTCTTGCAAAGGCTCCAACTGTCGAAGGGGCATGGGCTTCAGCGCTCGTCCTTACCGTGACAGGAGGAGGTCGGTACGACGACACTTCGCTGAGCGGCGAAGACCGTGCTAAGTACGCTGAAGCTTTCTTCGCTCATCCTAAATTGAATGACCTACTGGCATCCAATGAAATGAGCGCGGCATTGAATGCCTTCAGTTTGTGCCCCGCTGACCTGCGCCTCAAGCATAAGGGCGTGATCCTATCGTTGGGCGACCGGATGGCGGCAAACCCCACAGCAAAGACCGCCATGGCGGCAAGCGACTACTGGGGACTTGTACAGAGCATGACGAAGGAAGGCACCGAGCGACAAGCCGCGCGAAAGAAGATCGCGGCCTGTGTGGAAGGCGCGTTGAAGCTTAATGGCGAGAATGCACCCGACGAGAAGCAGAAGGAGTGGCTCAGGAAGATTAGCATGCAGATCAACGGTGCTTCCGCAAAGGGCGAGCTGGTTGGTTACGATGCTCCCAGCATGGAGTTCATCTGGTCTTCGATTCCTGGTACCAAGACCCTCGCCGATCTCAAAGGCAAGGTTGTTATCATAGACTTCTGGGCCACCTGGTGCGGACCATGCATCGCGTCTTTCCCGAAGATTCGTGAAGTTCAAGCACACTACAAGGGCTACGACGTCGTCGTTTTGGGTGTGACCAGCATCCAGGGTTCGGTATTAGGTCTGAGCAAGGAGGAGCCGCAGATTGACTGCAAAGGCAATCCAGAAAAAGAGATGAATCTAATGCCGGACTGGATGAAGGCCAAGGAGGTCACGTGGGATGTGGCGTTCAGCAAGCAGGACGTCTTCAATCCCGATTTCGGCGTGTACGGCATCCCCAGCATGGCGATTATCGACGCCGCCGGCAAGGTCCGCTATGCGGGCATGCACCCGTCCTCGGTTTCGTTTGAGAAGAAGAAAGAGATGATCGACGGGCTGTTGAAGGAAGCAGGCAAGAAGACGCCGGGCAACTAGCTCTGATCTCCCCTCCCTCCATTTTTGGGAAATGGAGGGAGGAGTCGGGGGAGGGAGGTCTCGCTCCGCGTACAATATGCGTATGCCAACAAAGACCCCTGTCCGCGCCCCCCGAGGAACCCAACTATGCTGCAAAGGCTGGCACCAGGAAGCCGCCATGCGGATGCTCATGAACAACCTCGACCCCGAGGTCGCCGAGCGCCCCGACGACCTTATCGTCTATGGGGGTACCGGGAAGGCCGCGCGGAACTGGGACTGCTTCCACGCCATCGTGCGCTCGCTGCAGAGTCTGGAGAACGACGAGACGCTGCTGGTCCAATCCGGCAAGCCGGTCGGCATTTTCCACACCCACGACCTTGCCCCTCGCGTCCTCATCGCCAACTCGAATCTGGTGGGGCGGTGGTCGCACTGGGAGCACTTCCTGGAGCTGGAGCGAAAGGGCCTGATGATGTACGGCCAGATGACGGCGGGCTCGTGGATCTACATCGGCTCGCAGGGGATCGTCCAGGGCACGTTTGAGACCTTCGCGGCCTGCGCCGACCAGCACTTTGGCGGCTCGCTGAAGGGCAAGCTAGTGGTCAGCGGCGGCATGGGAGGCATGGGCGGCGCTCAGCCCCTCGCCGCGACGATGAACGGCGCGTCCTTCCTTGGCATCGATGTGGACCCCACCCGCATCGAAAAGCGGCTGAAGAGCGGCTATTGCGACATGATCGCCTACACGCTGGATGAGGCGATGGAAATGCTGGAAGGCAGACCAGCGATCTCGGTCGGCTTGGTGGGCAACTGTGCCGATGTCCTGCCGGAGATGGTCCGGCGCGGGATTGTTCCCGACGTCCTTACCGACCAGACCAGCGCCCACGACCCGCTTAACGGCTACGTGCCCAACGGAATGACCCTTGCCGAAGCCCAGGAGTTGAGGCAAAGCGACCCCGAGACGTACACCAAGAAGTCGGTAGATGCGATGGGGGTTCACGTTCAGGCGATGCTGAATCTTAAGTCGCTCGGAGCGGTCACCTTCGACTACGGGAATAACATCCGCGCGTTTGCTGAGCAAGCCGGTGTACGCAACGCTTTCGATATCCCCGGCTTCGTTCCCGAGTACATCCGTCCGCTGTTCTGCGAAGGGAAGGGGCCGTTCCGCTGGGCGGCGTTATCCGGCTCGCCAGAAGACATAGCCCGAACCGATAAGCTCGCCTTGGAGATGTTCCCCCACAACGAGACCCTGAAGCGGTGGATGACCCTTGCCCAAGAGCGAATTCACTTCCAAGGCTTGCCGTCTCGCATCTGCTGGCTGGGTTATGGCGAACGGGCTGAATTTGGGTTGGCGATGAACGATTTGGTGCGAAAAGGCGAAGTGCAGGCTCCGCTCGTGATCGGGCGCGACCACCTGGACTGCGGCTCCGTCGCCTCCCCCAACCGCGAAACGGAAGCCATGAAGGACGGCACCGACGCAGTTGCAGACTGGGCCTTGCTGAACGCGCTTGTCAATACGGCTGCCGGAGCCTCTTGGGTGTCGCTGCATAACGGCGGTGGCGTGGGGATAGGTTATTCCCAGCATGCGGGCATGGTTGTGGTCGCGGATGGGACGGACAACTCGGCTTTCCGACTGGAGCGCGTACTGACCTCCGACCCCGGTATGGGCATCGTCCGGCATGTGGACGCAGGTTATGAGAAGGCGTCGGAAGTGGCGCAGGCAAAGGGCGTGAAGATTCCGATGGAGCCTTAAAATGGCTTTGATGCATGTGTTCGCATGCATCAAAGCCATTTCTATACGAACATCGGATGATTCTGTGCGGCAAATGAATGCATTCGCATGCAGAATAGTGATTCTTGTCGCATAATAAGGGTGAAGAGTCCGATTTATATGCGTTCACATTCAAAGATAGGTGTTTCTCTGCCGCATACCCGCCTGGCAAAGGCCATTCGCGTGCGGCGGCGAGATCTCGGTCTAACTCAAACCGAGGCGGCTGAGCTTGCCGGGTGCACTCGGCTCTTTGTGTCGGAAGTGGAGCGCGGCAAGCAGACGGTGAGGTTCGACAAGCTACTCAATCTGTTGCAGGTGCTGGGGCTGCAGCTTGCGCTGGAGACGGGCAAGTCAAAGCTGGAGGTCAGAGTCGATGCTGAGATCGACGGAAATTGAGAGAGTTTCGATCTACTGCGACGGAGTTCTTTGCGGGGAGCTTCGTCGGACGCCGAAGGGTTCGGCTTTCCAGTACGACAGAGCATTTCTCACACGGGAAGAAAAGCCGCTACGCGGCATTGCGGTCCACCTGCCGTATCGCGAATCTCCTTACATCACCCAAGGCGTCAATCTCCACACCTTCTTTGCCGGTCTACTCCCAGAGGGGCTCCGGCTCGAAGCGATCATCGCCAAGGCTCGGACATCGCGAGACGACCTCTTCTCTCTGTTTGTCGAGGCGGGACCAGATTCAGTTGGAGACGTCTACGGCGTACCGGCGGGGCAGACGGTCGATCCCGATATCGCCACCGTGGATCTTGCCAAAATTCAGGGGGCAGGCTTCGACGAGCTTGAAGAGGGGTTCGTCTCAGGGGCGCGGGATGCGAGCATCCCTGGTGTGCAGGCGAAGCTGTCTGCCGGTCGTATCAACCAGCCAATTGGTTCTACTCAAAGCTTCGGGCCTTCTATTTTGAAACTTGCGCCAAGGTCTTACCCGCGTCTCGTCGAGAACGAATACTTCTTTTTGAACTTGGGTGCAAAGTGCGGCATGGCAGTGCCAAAAGTAGAGATCGTTCATGACCGACGAGATCGTAGCGGCTTGATTGTCTGGCGATTTGACCGGGATGAAGACCTCGCCAGTGGAACCATCAGGAGAATCCACCAGGAAGATGCCTGTCAGTTGGCAAACCGCTACTCAGCTGACAAGTATCGGCTGACAATGAGGGAGATCGCGGAGGCGATTTGCGAGCACTGCGACACACCAGCCGTATCGCTCTACAAGCTGGCTAAGCTCTGCATCTTCAGCTATCTCATCGGCAACGGAGACCTTCACGCCAAGAACATCAGTGTCTTTCGCAGGAAGCAGAACGGCCCGCTGACGCTGACCCCGGCATACGACCTTGTCTCGACACTGGCCTATCCCGATCTGGATACAAGGATGGCACTGCAATTAGATGGCAAGGACGACAATATCAAGAAGCGCGACTTTGCCGCATTCTTTGAAAGGCATGGGCTTAAGGCATCGATTGTGGAATCGGAGGTTGAACAGATCGCAAACGGAGTCGGGGCAGCCTTGACTGACTTACCAGAAATCGGACTTGACGAAAAGACGACGGCGCGGATGACGCGCATCATGCAAGAGCGCATTGCAAGGCTTTAACGGGTTCGGTCAGCGATTGGGCAGCTTGCCGTCTCCCCGATTCTCGCTTTGCTTGCCCTGCCCTTTCAGCTCTTGGTCAGCGTCTCCAACGTCGGCAGCATCTCATCTGGCTTGAAGCCCGCTGGACCAGGCCCGGATTTGTACGCCACTTTCCCATCTAGGTCGATCACATAGATCCGGTCTGGCCATGCAGCGAAGGCTTTATTAGCGGCGTCATCCATCCCGTCGATATAAATCGGGAGCTTGATCGAGAACTGCTGGGCGAAGTCTTGGGCGACCTTGCGGCGCTCGGCCTCTGTCTTGGGATCATTGATCACGATGCCGTCTTTCTTGTTTTGGGGCACCTGCCAGCCATCATCTGGGTGGGCTTCCCGAATGTAGACGACGGCAAAATCAACTTTCGATTTCCATTCGGTGTAAATCTTCTGAACCCGGTCGACCGACCGGCGGAAGGGTGGTCACGTACAGCTGCCGAAGATCAACACCAGCGGCTTTTCGCGCTTGCCGGAGATCTCCAATTTTGTCTTCTCGTCCAGCGAACCCAAAGAGAGCTTCGGTGCGGCGTCGCCGATGTTAAGGCTGTCTGGAGGGCGGTTTTGGCGTTGGAATCCCGTCAGCGTCAGCCCGAGTAGTCCCGTACAAAGCAAGAGTCCGGTTCTCATGGTCAGGTTGGACGTTGAGCTTGGTGTGAAGTTCAATTCGTTGTTTCTCACGAAACTTGACCTTTGTGTCTTTGTGAGAAATAACATGTCTCTACGGCATCGACGGAGCGATGCCCTCCCCCAACATCTCCCGAACAGTCGGCTCGATAGCTTTGCCCCAGATTTCGTAACCTGCGGCGTTGAGATGCAGCAGGTCCGGCATCATTGTCGTGCGCAGGGTTCCATCAACCCGCATAAAGAACTTCCCGATGTCCAAAAATCGCACATGATTCCCATCGTCAAGGCCCATGAATAGCTCCGTCGCTTTGGCAACTTTCATGCGCATCCCATCTTCGGGCGTCAAGCCGCGCGGAAAGATGCCAAGCAAAAGAATCTTCGCATTCTTGAAGCTGGCTTGCATCTTAGCGACAATCGCGCGGACACCATCCGCAGTCTGCTCGGGGGTGGAAGAGCCGTGGCCGATGTTGTTCGTGCCGATCATCATCACAATCACTTTCGGATTCAACCCAACCATTTCCCCGTGCTCCATTCGCCAAAGAACATGCTCAGTACGGTCACCCGAAAAGCCAAAATTTGCGGCCTTTAGAGGGGCAAAAAGCTTATCCCATGTCGCCTTCCCGCCTCCTTCCCAGCCTTGAGTGATGGAGTCGCCTACAAAAATCACATCTACGCCACCCCTCTTAGTGAGCTCAACACAAGCCTCGTGTCGCTGTTTCCACCAAGCCTCCGAGAGTCTTTCAACGGGTGTCGTTGCAACGTGTTGGGGAGCCTGCGAAAAACCATTCAGGGCAAAGAAGCAGGTGACGGCAGATAGGAACATAAGCCGATTATGGACTGATCACTCTCCCGCCCACGTTCGAGGCTGTTATTGACGAACCTACTCCGCAAGAAGAGATGCATTATTTTTCAGAATTTGCGGGATAACGGAAACTCTCGATGCACAACCATCGTAACTACTCGTGTAGTAACTACGACGGTCGTCGTTGTTCTGATTCTATTCACCACCGAGGTTTAAGAAAGTATGATCAGTCTCCTTTTGCCATTTGCCCTGATGCTGAATCAGACCGACGGAAAAGCCGCCTTGCAGGCCTGGCAGACAAAGCTTAAGTCTGCTCAAACGCTTACCGGGTCACTCGTCGTGGACGGCGGTCCTTTCAGTGACAAGGTCGATTTTCAGCTCATGAAGCCAAACTTGGGTCGCTCGGTCTCGAAAAGCTCAGAGCGTGTCAGTGACGGTGCAATTTCATACGACTTCAATCGAGAAGACAAAACCTACTTCAAGATGAAGTCTGCTGGTATGCCGTTCGTCACCACCCTCTTCTTTGGGTTCGAGGCTTTCTACGGGGATGAGGGCGATTTCGAGTACAAGAAGGAAACGAAAGAGAAGGTCAATGGAGAGGATGTAACGGCGGTCACCCTCGGTCTAATTCCAGGGCGGCTCCTCATTGTTGGATTCGAATCCAATGGAGGGCCACCCATCGGCATTACAGGCGCAGGCTATACGGTCAAGCTCTACTTTAAAGCAAAGGGTGAAGCCCCCCTCGGATTTGAACTCAATATGCCCGATCAAGTCATCAAAGGCGCTTACCGGAACATAAAGCTCAATGAAAAGCTGGATATCAAATCTTTCGCGTGGGTGCCGCCAAAAGGGGCTAAGGAGACCAAGCTGGACGAGCTTGACGATGTTGAAGCCAAGCTTCTCCCAGTGGGTTCAAAAGCGCCAGACTTCACCTTAAAGACTCACGACGGCAAGACGATCAAGCTCAGCGAGTACGTGAAAGACAAGAAAGCCACACTTCTCAATTTTTGGTATTGGGGCTGTGCGGGATGCTTGATCGAATTCCCACATCTGGAAAAACTCAACACCTCCCTTAAAGGCAAGGGCCTGGGGCTGCTAACTTTGAATCTGCTTGATGACGCGGCAACTGTGAAGAAATACTACGCTGAAGGGAAATTCACTCTGCCATGCCTGCTGATGAAAGATGCTAAGGTCGACATTCCCAAGCAGTACGGAGTTCTCGCCTATCCGACAAATTACATCGTCGACAAAAACATGAAGATCCTTTACAGAGCTACCGGCGAGTATCTTGACGACATCAAAGCCACGCTTACCAAAGCTGGCGTGAAGTAAGTATTTCCTCACGGGAAACTTGAATCTGTCCGTTCTCCCGGATTCAACATCCGGGAGAACGGAGGTCTTTACCCATTGCTACGCGGTGTCGTGTAAAGAAGCTCATCACGCACTCAAGTTGGGACTCGCTACGTCCTGCGAAATAGCTATACTCACCCATGCCTGCAGTTTCGAGTCTTGTAGCCCTCCTGCTGATTGCGCAGCAGCCTGCTCTTGCGCCGGTTGCCAAACCGTATGACAAGATCACTCCCAAGTCGGTGATGGCCCACATCCGGTTTTTGTCCCACGATCTTCTGGAAGGCCGGGGGACGCCCTCGCGCGGGCTGGATATCGCAGCCGAGTACATTGCGGCTCAGTTCCAGATCGCGGGCCTGGAGCTGGTAGGAGACGACGGCTACTTCCAGACCACCGAATTCACAAACCGCCGAACCCAAACGACCGCTAAGGTACGCAACGTCATCGGCGTTATTCGCGGTACCGACCCCGCGCTGAAGGACACCTATGTCATCGTGACCGCCCACTACGACCATCTGGGCAAGCGCGAAGGAGAGGGAGACACCATCTTCAACGGTGCAAACGACGATGGCAGCGGCGTGGCGGGAGTGATCGAGTGCGCCCGCGCGCTTTCCGAGATGAAGCCGAAGCGGAGCATCGTCTTCATGTGCTTCTGGGGCGAAGAAGCGGGCCTGCAAGGCTCGCGCTACTATTGCCAGAAGCCGGTCTTCCCACTCGCCAAGACCATCGCCAACGTGAACCTGGAGCAGATTGGGCGTACCGACGACGACGAGGGGCCCCGCGTCAGCGAGTTCAACATCACCGGCTTCGACTATACGAACCTCGCCGAGTATATGACCAAGGAGGCCAAGGCGTTTGGCGTGAAGGTCACCAAGCACGAACGGTTTAGCGATCCCTACTTCAACGCCAGCGACAACGCCGCTTTTGCGAATGCGGGCGTTCCGGCAAACACGATCAGCACCGCCTACTCCTTCCCCGACTATCACAAGGTCGGCGACGAGTGGCCCAAGATCGACGCGGAGAATACGGTGAAGATTGTGCGGTCGGCATGTGCGGGCGTGTGGGCGATCGCCAATTCGACCGAGCCGGTGAAGTGGAACGAGGCCAACCCCCGTACCAAGCGGTACGTCGATGCTTGGAAGAAGCTGATGGGGGGAGAGGGGCAGTGATCCGTTATCCTTGATCGGTGATCAGAGCCGTGAGTCCTTGCAAACAGGACTTCATGCGTTGGGCGTAGAATCAACCATCATGCGCCGAATCTTCACCTTCGCCGGGCTTGCGCTTGCCGCAGCGTTTTCGCAAGCCGCCGAGTACACCTTCACACCCCTTCCCGACACGAACACTGGGCAGATTCGGGTGAAGCTGGATAAGGGAACGGCGAAGGAGTTCCGGGTTGCGGCGTGGTGTCCCGGCGACTATCAAATTTTCAACTACGGCAATAATGTGACGGCGATCCGGTTTCTGAAGGCAGGGCAGGCGGTCACCGCGACGAAAAGGAGCGACCCTAACCTATGGACCATCGCAGAAGGCGCGGACGAGGTGATCTACGAAATGAAGCCGAGCCGGGGCAACTTCACGGTGAACCTGAGCGTGAAGGCGAACGAGGCTTTTGTGAGCCCCAGCGCGGTGTTCGGATGGTTTACAGGCCACACCAAGGAGCAGCACACGCTGATTGTTCAGACGTCCTCTGCCGAGTTCAAAGTGGAGTGTCCGCTGCCGAAGGCAAAGAGCCAGAACGAACGGCTGCATCGGTTCACCGCGAAAGACCTCGACGAGCTGCTCGACTCGCCGTTTGTGCTCAGCAAGAACCTGCAGGTCAAGGATTACAAGGTTCGGGGCAAGGACCACGCCATCGTCACGTTCGGAAACAACTCCGGCGTCGATCTGGACAGCTTTGCCAAGAACGCTCAGCTTGCCGCCGAGGAGTCTTACAAG
This sequence comes from Fimbriimonadaceae bacterium, assembly GCA_019638775.1. Lineage (NCBI taxonomy): Bacteria > Bacillati > Armatimonadota > Fimbriimonadia > Fimbriimonadales > Fimbriimonadaceae > Fimbriimonadaceae bacterium. The sequence goes on from JAHBTD010000003.1 coordinate 352,105, forward strand.
CTGTTCGGCGAGCTGCCCTACTCCCGCTATGTCTATTTCTTCGATTTTGGCGGCGGGGGGGGCGGGCTGGAGCACATGAGCAGCACCCGCATCGGCGCGTTCTCCCGGAACGGAGCCAGCTCGGCGGGGATCATGTTCCACGAATATTTCCACGCCTTCAACGTCAAGCGCATCCGACCCAAGGTTCTTGGACCGTTCGACTACAGCAAGCCTGCAATCACGCCGTCGATCTGGTGGCTGGAGGGCGTCACCGACTACTACGCCGAAGTGCTCCAGGTGCGAAGTGGATTGCAGGATCGCAACAGCTTCCTGCGCGATATGTGGGAAACGCTCAGCAGCCTAGCCGGAAACTCAGCAAGCGAGAGAGTCTCTGCCGAGGAGTCGAGCAGACGGGTTTGGGAGAGTCGGGGCAGCGGGGGCTACGGCGGCATCAATTACTACGTGAAAGGACGCGCGATTGGATTTCTGCTGGATGTCGCTATCCGTGCCCAGACCAAGAACAAGCACTCGCTGGACGACGTGATCCGGCAGCTGTATGAGGAGTGCAAGAACGGCCAGCCCGGTTATGAGGAGAGCCGGATTCGGGAGCTTTGTGTGAAGTTCGGCGGGGCTGAGCTTGGCCCGATCTACGATGACTGCGTTGTCAAGGCTCAGCATCTTCCTGCGGCGCGGGTGCTGGCGATGGGTGGTCTGGTCCTGACCGACAGCGGCATCGCCGACGACAGTAACAACCCGGGTGCCCTCGGTCCCACTTTCCCATTCGATCTGCGCGGGAAGTCCGTCTCTTTGCCATAGCATGTCACAACCGCACCACGATCCGAACTGGCCTCGGGCTTCGGCCTGGCTGGAGGGCGCGACCCTCGAGCCCACTGTCGGGAAGCTTGGGATTCTCGGCGTTCCGCTGAACCGCTCGATCACCCCCGGCCGGTGCGACCTTGCGCCGAAGGCAATCCGGGATGCGATGTTCAGGCTGAGCACGTACGATCTGCGCCATGAGCGGGACATTCGCCAAGTTTCGGCGCGGGATTATGGCGACGCCGACGTCTCCGAGCTGAGTCCTGAGGAAGCTTTAGCACCGATTCGGTCTGCGATGGGGCGAGCTTTGGGAGAGTCCGATGCGCTGGTTTTACTCGGCGGGGATAACGGGATCACTCGGCCTGGAGTGCTTGGTTTTGGGCTGCCGCTTGAGCGTGTAGGCGTCGTTACACTCGATGCCCATCTGGATTTGCGAGACACCAAGGACGGCCTGATGAACGGCAACCCGATCCGTGCTTTGCTCGATGACGGCCTGCCGGGAAAGAACGTCGTGCAGATCGGGATTCAGGATTTTGCGAATTCAGCCGCTTATCATCGGGTGGCTAAGGATGCGGGCATTTGCATCGTCTCGATGCAGGAGGCTGTAGCCCAGGGTATCGGCAAGGCGGTCGGTGCTGCTTTCGAGCAGCTTGCCGAGCGTGTCGACGCCATCTACTTCGACCTTGACATCGACGTGCTGGACCGCGCGTTCTCTCCGGCGACTCCCGGCGCGAGGCCGGGAGGGCTCACGCCCACCCAGCTTTTTGAGGCGGCCTACGAAGCGGGCAAGCATCCGAAAGTCAAAGTGATGGACCTGGTCGAGATCGACCCGACGAAGGACATCAACGACGTCACCTGCCTCACGGCAGCGACCTGCATCTTGCACTTTGCGTCCGGGCTGATGGAGCGTCACCGTTGAGCCGCTTTGCGGTGGTCCATGCGGGCCAGCTGGTCACACTGCGAGGCCGGGCGGGGGCACGCCCCGGGCCGGAGATGGACGAGCTTTCGATCATCGAAGATGGGGCGATGATCGTTGCCGATGGGCAGATCGAAGCGGTGGGCACGACGGACGAGCTATCTGCCCAGTTGCCAGAGGACGTTTCGGACGCGGGAGGGCGGCTGGTCACCCCCGGCCTGATCGATGCGCACACGCATGCCGTTTTCGGGGGCTGCCGCGCCAACGAGTTTGAGATGCGATGCGGCGGGTTCGGCTACCAGGAGATTGCCGAGGTGGGGGGCGGCATCCGGTCGTCGATGCGCTCCACAAGAGCTGCCACCGAGGACGAGTTGTTTGAGCTGGGAAGGCAGAGGGTTCAGAGGTTCTTTGATCTGGGAACGACGACGATCGAGTGTAAGTCCGGCTATGGACTGACCTTCGACGACGAGCTGAAAATGCTCCGGGTGATGCGCCGTCTCGACGACGAAACGCCGATGACGGTAGTTCCGACTCTGCTTGCGGCTCACGCCATCCCCCCAGAGTTTGAGGGCAATCGTGAGGCGTATGTAAACCTCATCTGCGACGAAATCATTCCGGCTGTCGTCAGGAGGGGGCTGGCGAAGTACGTCGATGCGTTCTGCGAGGATCGTTACTTTACGGCAGACGAGGTTCTCAAGATCGCGACCACGGCCCAGAAGTACGACCTCGAACTGCGCCTCCATGTCGACCAGCTCACCAACGGCGGCGGGGCCGCGCTTGCGGCGGAGCTTGGGGCCAAGACCGCGGATCATTTGGAGCAGACGGATGAGGACGGGATTCGCGCTTTGGCGGGCTCAAAGACGATGCCTGTGCTGCTTCCGGCGTCGGTCTTCATGCTGGGCCTGGACAAGTATCCAGATGCGCGGCGGATGATCGACGGCGGGCTGCCTGTAGTCCTTGCTACAGACTTCAATCCAGGCTCTTCGCCCACGCAGTCGCTGCCGTTCGTGATGACGCTGGCCTGCCTGAAGATGGGGATGTCGCCCGCTGAGGCGCTGACAGCCTGCACGGTCAACGCCGCCGCAAGCCTCGATTTGGCTCACGATCGCGGCACGCTGGAGGCCGGGAAGCGGGCGGACTTTGCGGTCTGGGAAGCGGAGGACTATCGGGAGATTCCGTACTGGGCGGCGACGGTCAGGCCGCACAGCGTCTATGTGCGCGGGCAAAAGGTGGGCTGAGGCTTCCCTTTCGAAGCGGCTTCGCTTCAAGATGAGCGATATGTCTGCGCCTGCCGCACCAACCGACCTCCGCGTCGAACACTTGACCGAAGCTTTCGGCATCGACGTCGCCAAGCCCCGGTTTTCTTGGAAACTTCCTTGGACACAACAAGGGGCTCACCAGATAGCATTTCATGTCCAGGTTTTCGTTGGAGATCGTGTCGCGTGGGATTCTGGGGAAGTCCCGTCAGCACAGAGTGTTCTTGTTGAATACGAAGGCGAAGACTTAGCCCCTAAGACGGCTTATCGTTGGCGAGTCAGAGCGAAATCAGAGTCGGGCGAATGGTCGGACTGGAGCGATTACAGCGGACTTGAAACGGGATTTTTGGATACGGCTTGGACCGCCCGTTGGATCGGCGCTGGTTGGCATGGCACAACCCAAGATTCGGCACCCTGTCCTTACCTTCGAACTGAGTTTGAGCTGCCTGCGGCACCCATCAAGGCCCGACTCTATATCTCTGCTCTTGGCCTCTTCGAGGGCTGGATCAACGGCAAAAAGATCGGAAACGATCTGCTTGCTCCCGGCTGGACCGAGTACGACAAGCGAGTTTATTACCATACGTACGATGTGCTCAATCTGGTTCATGCAGGTTCAAATGCTATCGGGGCCATCTTGGGAGATGGCTGGTATTGCGGGCACGTTGGGCTTGCCGCTCGTGAGCAGTACGGCGATCGACCCTACCTGCTTGCGCAGCTTGAGGTGGAGTGTGCCGACGGGAGCCTTGTAACAACCACTACAGATTCAAGCTGGCAGTGCGCAAAGGGAGCGTTGTTGGAATCCGACTTGCTCATGGGTGAGTCTTACGACGCGAATCAGGAACTGACGGGATGGGCGACAACCGAATACAGCGGTGGGGATTGGGAGGCGGCAACGCTCGGAGAGAGCTTGAACCCCAAACTTGTGGGATTCCCCCGCCCTCCGATCCGTGCAGTCAAAACGCTGCAACCTGTCACCGAACCTGTGAAGATCGAGTCCGAGTCTGGCCCTCAATGGATCGTTGACTTTGGCCAGAACATGGTCGGATGGGTGCGAATCAAGCTCACGGCGCCGCAAGGGACGACGATGATCCTGCGGCACGGGGAGATGCTGAGCCCGGACGGCACTCTCTATACCGAGAACCTGCGCAGTGCCAAGCAGACCAATACTTATGTCTTCAAGGGCGATCCGGTAGGAGAGGTCTTTGAACCAAGATTCACCTTTCACGGCTTCCGATATCTTGAGATCTCCGGTGTGCCTGAAGCGCCCAAGCAGGCGGATATCCAGGGTGTTGTGTTATGCAGCGATCTTGAAGAAACGGGGAGCTTTGAGTGTTCGCATCCGCTGATCAACCAGTTGCAGAGCAACATCGTGTGGGGGCAGCGCGGCAATTTCCTTGATGTCCCGACCGATTGCCCACAGCGCGACGAGCGCCTAGGTTGGACTGGGGATGCCCAAGCTTTCGTGGGGACAGCTGCCTTCAACATGAACGTCGCTCCGTTCTTTGCGAAATGGCTCCAGGACCTCACCGACTCTCAAAAGGCAGACGGGCGCATCCCCCCGGTTGCGCCTCACCCAAGCCTCAAGGTTGTGCCCGATGATGGCGGGCCGGGATGGGCCGATGCACTGGCAATCTGCCCTTGGTCGATCTATCAAGACTATGCGGATCGGGGACTGCTGGAGAAGATCTACGAGCCGCTTTGTCGGTTCGTGAACTTTCTCGAAGCGAACTCACCGGGGGGCATCAGGGCGAGCGCCGATGGCGAACTCTTCCGAGGATTCGGAGACTGGCTTAGCATCGGCGTGGACACTCCGCTCGATCTCGTTGGGACCGCGTTCTATGCAAACTCAGTGGATGTCGTGAGCAAGATTGCAGCTGTGGTCCGGCCGGGAGATGTCCTCAAATGGGAAGCCAAACATGCAGCGGTGGTGCAAGCGTTTCGCAACCGATTTGTCTCCCCCGATGGCCTTGTCGTTGGGAATACACAAAGCTCTTACGTGCTTGCGCTCGCCTTTGGATTGATCCCGAAAGACAAGGAACAGGTCGCTGTTCAAGCGCTCGTGGACGATATCGGCAAACGGGGTTGGCTCCTCACAACCGGATTTTTGGGGTCGGGGTACTTACTTCATGTTCTTTCCGATCATGGGCGTACAGATGTGGCCTTCCGGCTCCTTCTTCAAACCAAGTGCCCCAGTTGGCTCTACCCCGTCACGCAAGGGGCGACGACGATCTGGGAGAGATGGGATGGCTGGACACAGGAAAAGGGCTTCCAAGACGTTGGGATGAACTCCTTCAACCACTATGCTTTTGGCGCTGTCGGTTCGTGGCTCTATCAAAAACTGGCGGGAATATCGCCGGGGAGCGAGCCCGGCTACAAGTCCTTTACTCTCAAACCATTTATCGGAGGAGGACTCCGATCAGCACGAGCAAGCTACGAAAGCTCGTATGGCCTCATCGAGAGCAACTGGTCAGTGGATGGGGATCGGTTCGCGTGGGACATTGCGATCCCGGCAAATACGGAGGCTGATGTGTGGGTGCCGTGCGGAGAAGACGATGCCTTTGCAAGCCCGCATCAAGATCAGTTCTCACCTTCGAGCCCCTGGAAACACGCAAAAATGCCTGCTGGAAGATACCAATTTGAGGTTGCTGGCCCAGGGATTGTATCGATGTCCGCTCGCGGAGAATCGGGCTAGTCAAAAGAGTGGAACCCCAAGGCCACAGATTCCGTAAAAGTTAAGGCTCGTCGAATCAAGGTAAAATGGTTCGATAAATTGCCGTATACACGGCTTTTGCTTTGGGAGTTTCAGACCAGAATGATCTACCGGCCGCTACGCTATGAACTGCTCATGAAAGCAGCAGATGTGTATGACGTCCGGGCGCGACGCATGTTTAACGGCATGGGCGTGTACAACGGAGAGAAGATGTTCGCCTTCCTTTACGAGGCGGAGGTCGGGCTGAAACTGTCTCCCGAAGATATGCAAGAAGCGCTTGAACTGCCTGGAGCGGAACCATTACGCCCCGATCCGGATTCTGACCCTATGAAGGAATATGTCCGGATTCCCGAAGAGATCCTCGAAAACTTCGACTCGTTCGTACGCTGGGTTCGACTCAGTGCGGACTACGTCGCTAGGAAGCAATCGAAGGTTTAGTTCTCGCGATCCGGGAGGAACCGGATGCGTCTACGTAAACAGAGAATAATTGTTGGACTGCTGATTGTTGGGTTTTTATGTGCGGGTAGCTGGGCTTTCTGGCACTATTGGCAATATCGTGTCCCATATCTGAGCGCAGCAAACAGGCTCGCAGAAACCACCAAAGAGGCTAAGGCCCTTGGTCTGGCGCTCACTCCCGATGACCTGCGATCAACTCGCGGCAAAGACCCAAGGGACAACGCGGCCGAAGATTTTCGTAGGGCCACAATTTTGATCTCTGGATCGGGTTTACGGCTCCAGGGCGGAAATGCCGTTCCTTTACAGAATTTTGTGTTCTCAGGGGGAGATTCGTCTTACCGGGCCACGGCAGACATCGCCATCAAGATGGGTGAAGTGCCCGAGAAGGCGTTGGACGAAGCATTCACGAAACCCTACTGCGACTTTGAGCTCGACTATTCCAAGGGAATAAGTGTCGAAATCAGCTCGGTCGTCGATCTTCGCCCCATGACTTCCGTGTTTGGCGCAAAGGCAGTACTCGCCGCTCAAGAAGGCGATATTGACACCGCGCTTGCTTACATCGAGCGTGTGAACGCCTTGCGTACACAGTTGGTAAAAGACCCTGGCATGCGCCGCGCCCTTCTAACGACTTCAGCAGATGCGCCAGCTCCTGTGATGCTGTTTGTCATACTTTCGATCCTTGGGGAGTCACCGGAAGTAATCTCAAAGACGCGGGAGTTGCTCAAGCGCATCCCTGTCGAATACACGTTTGAATCAGCGATGCAGGCGGACCTCTGCGTGGGTCTGCTCGACATCGAGCAGATTGGCGAGCCAGCCCCCGAAAGAGGCAGCAACCGAGGGCGTCGCAACCGCGAGGAGCTTATTGCGGACTACGTTCCCGATCGCGTACTCAAGGATGCTTATAAGGAACGATACATCCGCTTCTGGATCAACGCGTTCAAAGGGATTCGCAAGCATCCTGACTCGACGCTTGCCGCCGCTTCAGAGATCGACAAGCTCATCCTTTCTTACAACTCCAAGAGCGAGAAACCGGACGACAAGTACACCACGTATGCATTTCCTCGGAATTATTGGGGGGTTGCCTCAAGCATCATGCGCCATCAAGGAATGCTCACTCTTGCTAGCGGCTACCTCGATCTGATCGAATTCAAGAACAAGAATGGACGTTTTCCGAACGATGGAGAGCTTGAGCTACCGATCGATCCCTACACTGGGCAGGCGCTTCGCTACGAACGAAGAGGCAGCGAGTTCATTCTTTGGTGCCAAACAGGCACAAACCCGTCAACGGGTGGTCCTGCGGCGCCGCTTGGCATTGAGTATCCCGGGCTCTCACCGATGAACTTTGGTTCGCGCGGTTCAGGGTTTAACCGTCGGCCTAATTCGGGTTAATCCATTCCCTTAAGTCGGTATGGGTCAGGCGTCTCGGCCCTCGATCGTCATAAATGCGGCTTCTTAGATCATCGATCTCAAGGAGTTGATTTTCAAGAATCGGGATGATTCGGCTTAGTCTCTCGATGGTATCTGTGGTTTCGAGCAGTGACTGCTTTTCCCTGTTTTCGATTGGAAGCAGGTTAGCGATTGTGAATGAGAGCGCCATCGGGTCCGGCGGGAAAATGACCTGAACATTGAATCCTGGGCGTGCGATCAGGCCCTCAACAAGCAGCTGGAAGTCCTCGCGGGCCTTGAGGACCAGAGCATCGGTGCGGGGTGAATCGTCAGGCTCACCCTCAATGACGGGTTCTACCAATCCCGTGAGATAAGGTTTGGATTCATCGAGCCTGCGAATACGGAAGCGATGTTCTCCTTGAACTTGCAGGTCCATCCTGCCGTCATCATAGGTGTGCAAGTTGACGATGCGGACCGCTGTGCCCACCAGATACGGTTCAATGTGCTCGTCAGTCTCCGACCCCGAACGAATCAGCACAATCCCGAACAGCCGTCCATCTTCCATGCACTCGCTGACCATCTCACGATACCGATCCTCGAAGACGTGAAGCTGAACCGAAGCGAACGGGAAGAGCACCGTCTCCAGGGGGAAAAGGGCGAGTTCTTCGAGTTGCTCTGCCATCTGACCGCATTATGACGCGGTTTTTGCGAAGATCGCCGCTGGGCCAGGGGAACCCGACTCATTGGGGTGCTGTCAAAAGGTAAGCTATCGAGGCAATTTTCCATGGAAGTGCGAAGTAATAATATGTCCGGAGCAATAGACTTTGATCTGCCCAATGACCCAGCCGAGTTGAAGCGGCGGTTAACAGCGGCAATCCAAAAAATTCAGGAACTGCAGGCGCAGATCAAACTCGCCCAGGAGAAGAGTGAATCTCAAGTCCCCCGCGGTGGGATGGACGCTGGGATGGAAGTCGCCCCGATTAACGAATCGGATGTGACCCTACGCCGGCTTGTTCAGCGCATCGCCATGATTCTTCAGGCAGAGAAGATCGTGATCATGTTCTATGACCGCGAGCAGGGCGATCTTTGCGGAATTACACCCGCATATGGCATCGAAGAAAGCCGAGTACCGCACTTCAAAGTTCGAGCAACACAAGGAATCTCAGGGCAGGTTTTTCGAGATGGCGAGCCCGTCATCTTCCACGACGCCAACAACGACCCCCGTACGCAAAAGGACCCCTTCTCATTGCTCGGCGTACAGAACGGCATAACCGTCCCGCTTGTGCTTGAACAGCGCGATGAGGAGAACAGAGTGGTGGATAAGACCACAATCGGTGTTCTTCATGCGTTCAACAAGCGCCATGGCGAAGATTTTAACGAGGAAGATGTTCGGCTTCTGGAGAGAATGGCGAAGAACGTTGGTTCGATCATCGCCAACCTTCAACTCTATCGCGAGGTCATCGAACAGCGCGAGGAACTGCTACAAACTTTTGAATCGCTGACTGCCGGTCTGATTCTTGTCACCGCTGAGGGCAAGGTCACGCAGATGAACGCCTCGGCCCGAGCGATCTTCGGGGCTGGCAACGATGCCGTGGGCAAGCAGTACCACGACGTTATCAACGTTGAAGAGTTCAAGACGGTCTACGATATGGCCTTACGTGGTGAGGAAACGCCGAGAAGAGACATCACCACGCATATCGCAGGCATCGAGCGCCATTACCAAATGCAAGCCGCGCTGGTGCGCAGCGAAGAGGGCAAGGAGATTGGCGTTGTCTTTATCCTGAACGACATCACCGAGTTGATGAACATCGACAAGATGAAGTCCAGCTTCGTCGCGATGGCATCTCACGAGTTAAGGACCCCACTCACGGCTATCAAGGGCTTCTCTACGACTCTGCTTGACGGCGTCGAAGACGCGCTGTATTCTGTCGATGAACAAAAGGAGTTTTTGGGAATCGTCGTCCACGAGTGCGACCGCTTGCGGCGGCTCATCGACGACCTTTTGAACACGGCAAGAATCGAATCGGGAGAATCGCTCAAGCCGAACTACACTGAGGTCGATATGAACACCTTGGTTCAAAAAGTTGTTACCATCCAAAAGCAGGCCTCGCACAAGCACACGATCCTCTCCAAGATCGAAGGCACTTTGCCGGTCATGGTTGGGGATGAGGACAAGCTCGACCAGATCCTGACGAACCTGCTCAACAACTCCATCAAGTACGCACCAAACGGTGGCGACATCATCGTCCATGCGAAAGTCGAAGGCAAGGATCTTGTCATGTGCGTCGAGGATCATGGCATGGGCATTCCCAAGGATCACGTGGCCAAGATTTTTGAGAAGTTCCACCGGGTGAACAACGACGATAACCGAAAGATATATGGAACGGGCCTTGGTCTTTACCTGGTCAAGCACCTCGTCGAAAAGGTTCACATGGGCACAATTTGGTGCGAATCCGAAGTTGGTGTGGGTTCGAAGTTCTGGATCAGAATTCCAACCGATATCGACATCGAAAAGGCAAAGGAACTGAATACGTAAGGTCGTCTGATCGACTGTGCGTTGCGAGCCATTAGGCTCAAGATTCGTGTAAGTAAAGGCCTGGGAGGTGCAATTGATGTGCATCCCAGGTTTTTCTACAGATGCCAGCCAAAACGACGGTCTATTCCATTCCAAACAGTGTCGAGTCGTTGCCCACCATCGCGTATTCTTGACCCATGAAGTACCGCATGAGCAACTGTATCGCCTTGGGCGTTCCGGACAAGGAGGCCGCCGCTAGGTTCTATCAAGAAACGATGGACTTCGAGCGTGTGAAGGACGGACCTGGCTGGATCGAGATGAAAACCGGACCGTTGAGGATTTTCTTTTGTTCCGACGATGTGATGGAACCGGCGTTTGACCTTGAAGTGGACAGCCTGGAAGTGGCGATTCCAAGACTTGAAGCGGCTGGATGCGTTAAAGAAGACCTTGTCCCGAACGAGGTTTTCATGCGGACGCCGTTTGGACACCTCTTTGCGATTACACCAAAGGACTGAAGCTATGCTGAGCTAATGTAGAAGGCACCTATGCCATTGGCAACATGACTTGGCCTTTGCTATGAGTGTCTTCCGCAGGCTCACTCACCAGCTCCCCAAACACCGCTCCATCCCGAACCTCATCCAATCGCACCCAGGCGATCTGCCTACGCAACGACTGCGGTCCCGCAAATTTGACTTCAAGGTAGTTATCAGTCAACCCGGAAAGCAGACCTTCTTGGTCAATCTTGCCTTCTACCAGAACCCGCATCGTGCGCCCCAGGAACTTTCTCATGTGCAGGTCCGCCGTTCGATTGGCGATCTCTTGGATACGGTGACTCCGCTCAGTTTTCTCCTGAGGGCTGATCGGGTCGCCCCATTGATCGGCAGGAGTGCCAAAGCGTGGGCTGAACCGGAAGACATGCGCTTTCAGATACTTCGCCTCTTCGCAAACGTGGAGTGAAGATTGGAAACGTTCTTCGGTTTCGGTGGGGAAGCCGACCATGATGTCGGTTGTAATCGAAATATCCGGCAGTTGGGCGTACAGCTTGTCGCAGAGTCGTAGGTAATCGTCCTGTGTGTAGCGGCGATTCATCTCCTGAAGGACCTCCGTGTCGCCACACTGGAGTGGAATGTGAAGGTGTGGAACCACTTTTCCTGACTTAATCAGCTCGATAAGACGATCCGAAACTTGGGGCATTTCGATGCTGGAGATGCGCAGGCGTGCGATTCCCTCGACCTCTGATAGCCGCTCAACTAAAGTCTCAAAGTCTGGGCCTTCACTCCCCGATTCCGGTCCATAAGCTCCGATCAAAACGCCGGTAAGCACGATCTCTCGGTAGCCCATCTCCGCCATCTTTTCGGCTTCCACAATGACATCCCGCCAAGGCCGTGAGACCATCCCTGGGCGGGTGAAGGGGATACTGCAATAGCTGCAATGGACGCTGCATCCATCCTGAATCTTGAGCGTTGCGCGGGTTCGAGTGTGGAGGGAGTTATTGATTGGTGGCTTGGGTTCGGATTTCAAACGGGCGGCAAACTCAGGAAATGCCTTCATGAAATATCCGAGGGCGTTCAGCTTGTCGGGGTTGGGGACGATCACGTCCGTCCCTTCAATCGGCTCATCTTTGTTGATCGCCATTTGCATGGCGCAGCCGGTGACGACGACCCTTGCGGTTGGGTTGTTTCGGGTTGCCTTCCGAACGGTGTAGCGGCTCTTACTTTCGGCGATGCTGGTGACGCTGCAAGTGTTGATGACGTAGACGTCGGCAGGCGAATCAAAGGGGACGACCGCGAAGCCCGCGCTCTCAAAGCTCTCCAGAATTCTCTGGGTTTCGTATTGGTTGACCTTGCAGCCAAGCGTCGTGAACGCTGCCGTCGGCATAGAGGAGAGTTTACTCGGGAGGGACGATGAAGGCGGAACGATGAATGATGAATGGGGAGGGAATATGGGAGGGCAACGTTCCGTCGTTGCCGCGTGTCAGATTTCTCACAAAGGCACGAAGAACCACAAAGACACAAAAAAGGATAGTGGGAGGGCAACACTCCGTTGTTGCCGTTCAACACCGCGCATATGCAGGCAAGGATGCCTGCACCACAACCGGTTAAACAGGCTATACACGCGTGATCTGTGATCCGTAATCCGATCTCAGATATCTGATCTCCGATTTCCACACACCGGGAGGGCATCACTCCGTTGATGCCGTGCAGCACCACTAGTGCGCGGGCATGACCGCATTCACCACAACCGGATAAATAGGCTTTGCGCCTTGGCGTCTTTGCGAGAAAAGCATGGAGAGCGACACAATCGGTAATCCGATCTTCGAAGGAGGTTTCTGCGGCAATGACGGAGCATTGCCCTCTCGGGTCGAGTAGAACCTGTAAAATGTCCGCATGCCGAGGATCGAGGAGCTTTGGGAGGAAGTTGGGTTTGCCAACTATCTCCTTGCACCTGCATCCTGGCTGTACTCCGCAGGCTGGCTGACTTACGAAGCCCTCTATAAGATTGGACTGAAGCGCCCAAAAGAGCCGCATTGGCCGGTGGTCTGCGTTGGGAATCTGACAGTCGGGGGGAGTGGGAAGAGCCCTGTCACGATCCATGTCGCTCAAGTTCTTCAGGAGCTCGGTTGCGAGGTTGTGATTTCATGCAGCGGATATGGAAGTCCGGCGTCGGAGATGGCTTCCCTTGCTCCTGAAGGTGAGCTGTCGGCGAAAGAGTGGGGCGATGAGCCAGCGATGATCCGTGATGCCCTTCGCAAAATACCATTAATCGTCGGGAGAAACCGAGTCCGGGCGGCGGAGCTTTGCCATGAGCATTTTCCGAATGCTGTCCTTTTGATGGACGACGGGTTCCAGCACCTTCCCGTCAAAAAACATGTCGTGATTCTCCTGGACGACCCGGATCGGAAGAACCACTTCTGCATGCCCGCAGGGCCGTATCGTCAGCCTTGGCGGATCGGGCTAGGGAAGGGAGACACCGTAATCCCAGGCGAGTTTCAGGTTGAAGCCCAAGAATTGCAGATTGATGATTGCAGATTGATGATTGAGAGTGATCTGAGATCGGAGATCGGACTGGAAATCCAAAATCCAAAATCCAAAATCGCCAACGCTCTTTGCGCCATCGCCCGCCCCGAGCGCTTTCGCAAGTCACTGGAGGAAGCAGGATTAACCCTTCAAGTCTTCAAGGCCCTGCCCGATCACGCCGACCTCACCACGGGTACCATTTTTCACGGGTTAGACCCGAATTTGCCGCTTATCGTCACGGCAAAGGATTGGGTGAAGCTCCGCGAAAACCCAGAGTCGCAACGTTTCGATATCCGAGTGGCACAATATAGTGTCACTATCCAACCTGCCGACGATTTTCGGTCCTGGCTCCATGGCAAGCTCAAAGATCAGATTCAAAAAACGGTTTGAGAATGCGGCGGGCGCTTTCGCTTTTGGTCTTGTCAAGGCTTGGATGAGCCGCAAGACGGTTCTGCAGGCAGAGAAAACTGGGAAAAAGCTAGGACGACTGTTTTTCAAGCTTTCACGCAAGCATCGCGAACGCGCTCTTTCAAACCTTGAACTCGCCATGCCCGAGCTCTCCGCCTCCGAGCGAGAGGCCATGGCGCTCAAGGTGTTCGAGCATTACGGGATCGTAGGGACTGACTTCCTCCGCACTGAGCGTCGCAACTACGAAGAGGACCTCGCCAATACCGAATTTGAGAATTGGGAGATTTATGAGGAAGCCTGCAAAGCTGGGGGGGTACTCATTGTCTGCGCCCACTTCGGCAACTGGGAGAGACTCGGGGAGATCTTCGCCAAGAAAGGTTATCCCATTTATGCGGTAGCCCGAGACGCCGACGACGAAGGTGTGAACCGTCAGGTACTTGAATTGCGCCAGCATGCAGGGCTGCAGATTCTTCCACGCGGGAATGCCGCCATTCAGATACTGAAAGCGATGAAGCAGAAATTGAGAGTCGGCTTACTGCCCGACCAGAACTGCGATGAAAGCTTTTATCCGTTCTTTGGCAAGTTAACTGGGACAGTTCTTGGCCCGGCAACATTGCACATCCGTACGGGTGCGCCGCTGGTCCCCGTTTTTTGTGTGCGTACGGGACCAGGGAAGTACAAGGTTATCGTTCTGCCAAAAATCGAGCCGTTGCCTGGCTACGAGGACAAGATCGAGGCGATCACACGCTCAATGAATCTGACCTTGGAGGGTGTGATCCGACGCTATCCCGAACAGTGGCTTTGGTTTCATGACCGTTGGAAAGCCGCTCGAAAACGGGGCCTGTTGTGAGGTTCTTACTAGTGCGATATTCGGCGATCGGAGATTGTGTGATGGCGGCTCCAGTAGCGTCCTCTGTGCGCCGGGCATCTCCCGAATCATTCATCGGTTGGGCGGTGGAAAAGAGATGCGAAGACGTTGTTGATACACAGAGGTTGGTCGACGACCGCGCATCCTATGATCCCAAGGTCTTTCGCAAGGCGAAGAACCGTGTTGCCGGAATGCGCCGCGAATGGGCCTATTTCATTCGTTTGCGAACTCTAAGGTTCGACGTTGGCCTGGACCTTCAAGGACATTCCAAAACTGCTCTATGTCTTCGTCTGGCTAAGCCAACCAAACGCTTCGCGATCCGTGCCACAGATGTTTTCGCCCGATCCCTCAATCCGATTCTGTCGATCAAGGAGGGGCAGCACACGGTCGAACGAAACCTTGAGGCCTTGCGGCTTGCCACTGGTCTGGACACCGATCCAACACCGATCATGCCAGAGCACTCTTTAGAGAAAGAGGAGATGTTGAGCAAACTCGGGAAGGACCGGCGGATCGCGACGATCTCTGTAAGCGCGGGAGCCCAAATCAAGGAGTATCCACTTGATCGATGGTCGGTCGTGGCTCAAGAGCTTCTGAAGCAAGGCTACACGGTCGCGTTTTTGGGTGGCCCGACCGACAAAGCCCCCGGCACTCCGAACGCTTTCGACTTTGTCGGCAAGCTGAGCCTTGCCCAATCGATGGCGGCGGTTGCCGTCAGTTCCATTCACCTTGCTGCTGACACGGGGACCGGGCATATGGCAGCGGCCTACGGAGTGCCGGTTGTGTCGATCTTCGGCCCGACCGATCCAAATCTCTACCGCCCGTACATAGAGAAGGGTATCGTCCTGTGCAAGGGGGATGCGACCGAGAATGTCTCTACCGACGAGGTGATCCAAGCGGCGATCACTCTAAACGACCGTTATGGCGACCAGGTTTCTCATTAGTCGGCTCTCCTCGCTGGGCGATGTCGTTTGCTCTCTTCCGGCTGCGGCGGCGCTGAAAGCCGGATTTGACGACTCGCACATCGTTTGGATCGTCGATCGGCGCTTTGCCGGCATCGTCGAATGTTGTCGGTTTGTGGACGAGGTTATGGTGGCGGCTCCTGGGTTACACCCAAGAACGTGGCCCAAACCAGAAGGACATTTTGAGGCGGCGCTTGACCTTCAAGGGCTATTTAAGAGCAGCATAGCCATCGGTCGAGCGAAGGCTGTGCACAAACTGGGTTACCATTGGCAGCGAGAGGCCTCTGGACTCTTTTCGCATCCTGTCACTCCCGATGACACGTCTTGGCATATCGTGGATCAGTATGTGGATGTTGCTCGCGCCGCTGGAGGAAAGGCAGGTCGGGCAGAGTTTGGGCTTGAGCCGCACTTGGACGACAAAGGCTCGGTCCAACAGAAGCTTAGGGACATCGGTGTGAGTGGGCGATTTGTGGCAATCAATGCCGGTGCGGGATGGGTGACGAAACGCTGGCCCGCTTCCTCTTATGCAGCCCTGATCGGCAGGCTGGCTGAAGCGGGTTTGCAGACCGTGTTGATCGGGGGGAAGGCAAGTGCTGATCGGGAAGCTGCGAACGATGTCGTATCAGGCGCTGACTCGAAGCCAATCGACATGCTCGGGCAGACCTCGGTTAGGGAGTTGGTGGCTCTGATTTCGATGTCGGAGGCGCATATCGGCGGCGATACTGGAAGCACGCATATTGCGGCGGCGCTGGATAAGCCAGCGATTGGGCTGTACTCTATTACGCGTCCCAAGCGTTCGTGTCCATACGGACAGGTTGAGCGGTGCCTTTACGATCCAAGTTCTTTGGCGAATATTGGTGTAGTTGCCGTGTTTGAGAAGGTGATGGAGGCGGTGGGTTGATTTTGGATTTTGGATTTTGGATTTTGGATGCGGGGGGAGTATCTCACGAAGGCGCAAAGGTGCAATGGGGAATGGCCAATGCGCGGAATATTGTTGCGAGCTCTCCCCTCCCCTTGCGAAGCGAGGGGGCAGGGGGTGGGGGTTCCCATATCTGTTGCTATCACAGCCCAACGATGACAGTGAGGGTGATAGCGTCGGGAGCCTTTTGCAAAGTTGCAAATGCTCAATGGGGAATGGCCAATGCGCGGAATATTGTTGCGAGCTCTCCCCTCCCCCTGCGAAGCGAGGGGGAGGGGATGAAGGGGTGGGGGTTCCGGTTTGCGGGTTTATTGCTATCACCCCTATCCCTCAGTTCACTTCGTTCACAGGTCCCTTCCCCCTCGCTTTGCAGGGGGAAGGGAACGAGTCCATATTGGGGTGTCCGGGCTTGAGTCTGCTCACTCCTGAACAAGCCGTTGCCCTTCGCCAAGGCAAGAAGCTTGTCTTCACCAACGGTGTTTTCGATATCCTTCACGCCGGACACGTCCAGTATCTCAAGCAAGCGCGAGCGCTGGGCGATCTGCTGATCGTAGGCATGAACTCCGACGCAAGCACTCGAACCCTCGCCAAAGCCCCCGACCGCCCTATCAACACGCTCGAAGACCGAGCCGCCGTCCTGAGCGAGCTGAGGTGCGTCGATGGAGTGGTGTCTTTTGAAGAGAGTACACCGGAGCAACTGATCGAGCTTCTGAAGCCGGAGGTTCACGTCAAGGGTGGAGACTACAGGATTGAGGACTTGCCCGAGGCCAAGATTGTCCACGCATATGGCGGCGAAGTCGTGATCCTGCCGTTTTTGAGCGGGCACAGCACCACCGAAACCTTGAAGAGGCTGCGCGGCGAATGACCTGTTTCGATACCGATCCAAATCTGCGCTGGCTGCTATGCATCACCCATCCTGACGATGAGCTTGCTATCGCTGCTTGGCTTAGAAGACTCACGCGGCAAGGGAATGAGGTCTTTGTTTCTTGGACGCACACCACCGATGAACGCACCGAGGAGGCAATTCAGGCCGCAAAACGCATCGGCATCCCTAAGGATCGGTTACTCTTCCATCGAGGCCGTGATGGACACGTTGTTGACGACATCCCATCGTTGCTTCCCGATTTCAAGCAGATGATGAAAACGGTGAACCCCTGCCGTGTGATTGTCGGAGCTTATGAGCAGGGGCACCTGGATCACGACGCAACCAACTTCCTCGTGCATCAAACGTACGATAGCCCCACGCTCGAAGTGCCCCTCTACCATGCCTACTACACATGGGTTCAAAGGCTGAATCGTTTTGCCGATCCGGCTACCGAGGAAGTGATCGATTTGGATGAAGAGGAACAGGCTTTCAAAGTTGAACTGGCGCATATGTATCCCAGCCAGACGATTTGGAGTGCGCTGGCCTGGTACGAGTTCATGCAGTTGGTGAGGATGAACCCGGTCGAGCTCAAAAGGTCAGAACGCATGCGTGTTCAAACCCATTTCGACTACCTCACCCCTAACCTGCCCGAGCACCTCGCACACCGGGTCAGAAAGACGTCTCGGTGGGCAAGATGGGAAAGTGCAATGAATCAGTACGCTTGGCAAGGGCTTTGGAATCCTGCAGGCTAGAAGGAAGCGAAACCTGTCTGTCGAATAATCAACTTAACAGTTTTTTCCCGCTACGGAGACAACCATGTTCACAACTCTCATCGCCGCCATTGCCCTCTCTACCGCACAACCCCAGGCCAAGCTCCCTGGGCCAGATGATTATAATCCAACGGGTCCCGTCATCCGCTTCACTCTTGAAAGCAAAAAGAGCTTTGAAATCACGACGGACCCCAAGAGTTCTCCCAGAACGGTGGAACACATTCTGGACCTGGTGAAAAGGGGATTCTATGATCGACAGCGGTTTCACCGGGTCGAGAGTTGGGTGACTCAGTGGGGCGCACCGCAGAGCAAGAACCTTCCGATGGATGTGAAGGACCCCAAGACGGGCAAGATGGTCACGAATCCTGTGATTGCCAATGGCGAATCTGGCAAGCAGCTTCCGTTTGAAGAGTCGCTCGTGGACTACTATCGGGGCGTTGTCGGTGTTGCATCGACTGGACTGCAAGTTGGCGGGGACAGCCAGTTGTTTATTCTCAAGGGCGACGCTCTACGGCTGTTCCGGTCGTATGCGGTGGTCGGCAAAGTCACCAAAGGAATGGATGTTGTTGACGGGATCAAGCGTGGCGACCGGATCACAAAAGCCCAGGTTCTCGCCAAAAAGAAGTGAATGCGGAGCCAGAAGCCCTGAAAACCGCGTAGGTCTGCGAGTAGGTCCATGAAACCGTTGCTTTCGCCTCTCGTGTTGTTTACAATGAATGGACAGGGGCTTTTGGCAAGGTCCTTGCGTCCATGACAGCAGGAAGCGAATTATCAAGAAGCCTATGAAGGTCGCCATTTTCTCCGAATGTTATCTACCCACCACGAACGGGGTTGTTACGAGCATCGTGACGCTGCGTCGGACGTTGGAGGAGATGGGCCATACCGTCTACATCTTTGCGCCGGGCAGGCCCGAGCGTGAGGACGACCCGTTCGTCTATCGGCTTCCCGAACTTCCTTTTCCATCGCACCCGTATCGTTGGGCTAGGCCTTATCCGAGGCTTGGCTTTGACTTTGGCGCGCTTGGCGTGGACATCATCCACTGCCAACATCCCTTCTCAGTTGGCACGCTCGGTTTGGAATTGAGCGAGAAATACGACATTCCAGTTGTCTACACCGTCCACGCGCTCTACGACGATCTTGCCCGGTATCTGCGCAGCAGCACCCTCCGAAAAGTTGGTCCTGCGATTTTGCGAACCAAGATGCGCAAGTTCTGCTCGCGTATCGAGAACGTTATCGCCCCCTCCGAATACGCGCGCGACCAGCTTTATGCCGACCGAATCAACTCAAGAATCACGGTAATCCCAAGCGGAATTCGACCCGTCGTCCCCACCGCTGGAGCCCGTGAGCGGATTCGGCGTGTCCTTGGCTTGCGCCAGGGGGACAAGATGATCTTTGCGGCTGGGCGCCTCAGCCCCGAAAAGCGGATCGATGTCTTGCTTCGGGCGTTTGCGGTTCTCAAGGCGATCATGAGCCCGGTTGAAGCCGCCTCCCTCAAGCTTGTGCTTGTGGGTGACGGGCCGGTAAAGCGTGATCTGTTCCAGCTGGCCTATGACCTCGGGACTACGGATTCGGTGATCTTTGCAGGCAAGAAGCCGAATAACCAGATGAGCGATTGGTACGCCGCTGCCGACATCTTCGCCTGTTCGTCACCAGTCGAGACGCAAGGTCTTGTGTTTGTCGAGGCGATGAGCATGGGGCTGCCGTGTATCGCCGCAAATCAGGGCGGCGCTCGCGAGATCGTTGTACGCAACAAGACCGGTCTCCATGTACCGCTCGACGCTGGGGCGTTCGCTCAAGCGATGCGAACACTCCTCACCGACCCCGAACTCTGCGCCGAGATGAGCCAATATGGGCGAATTGAGGCTCAGCGGTACACCCCGGAAGCGATGGCAAAGAGCGTTCTAAAGGTCTACAACGCCGCCATCCACGGCCCGCACATGCTTCACGTCGATCCGACGGATGCCGAGAGAGCCGCTTACGCGACGACCCTTTAAACTCGGACCATCGCCCAAGCGCTACACTTCCGTCAGCGCAAGCTCGCAGAAAACGCGAATGCCTGTTGCGATGGCATCATCGTTGAAGTCAAACATCGGCGTATGCACGTTCGGATAGTGACCCTGCCCAACCGGGACTAGGCCAAGTTGGAAGAAGCATGCCGGGATTTCGTAGCCGTAGTAGCTAAAATCTTCGCCTCCCATCGTTGGCACGGCATTGCTATCGACAAACTCTGGTCCAAGCACACTGCTGGCAACTTTCACAAAGTGCGCTGTTGCCCCCGGATCGTTCATCGTCACTGGGTAACCCTCATGCCAGTTGATCTCAGCGGTTGCCCCAAATGCCTCGGCGACTGAGCTTACAATCTCCTTAAAGCGCTTTTCCGCATACGCCCGAGTATCGGGCAGCATCGTACGGATTGTTCCATTGAGCCAGGCAGTCTGAGGGATGATATTCTCGGCGGTGCCCGCCTTAAACTGACCGACGGTAAGCACGATCGAATCGAACGGGTCCGTGTTTCGAGATGCGATCGTCTGCAGTGCAGTGACGATATGTGCAGCCACGACAACCGGGTCGATCGTGGTGTTGGGAGCGGCGGCGTGCCCGCCTACACCCTTAACGGTTACTTCGAAGGTGTTTGTGGCCGCCATGAGCGCTCCAGTTCGGGTGGCCACGTGCCCGATACGAACGGTTGTCCAACCATGCAGGCCAAAGATCATTTTGGCTTTGTGAGGAAAGATTGAGCCATTGAGGACGCCGTCGTTGCACATCTCTCTTCCACCAGCGCCCCCCTCCTCAGCAGGTTGAAAAACGAGCAGAGTATTGTTGGGTCGATCTTGCGTCTTTGCCAGTGCCCGAGCGACGCCGATAAGGATGGACGTGTGTCCATCGTGTCCGCAGGCGTGCATCTTCCCAGGGATCGTTGAGCCGTAGAGTTTGCCCGTCTCCTCGTGGATCGGCAAAGCGTCCATATCCGCGCGCAGCGCAATCGTGGATGCGGAGCTGGGGTCTTTGGTGGTCGCAGGAAGAAAGCCCAAGACGCCAGTACCTTTGGCAAGCCCCGCTTTGAACTCTATGCCTGCTTTGGTCAGCTCGCGTTGGACAAGCTCGCTGGTTCTGTGCTCCTCAAACATCAGTTCGGGGTGCTTGTGGAGATCGTGACGAATAGCTACGATTTCAGCGAGTTCACTTTGGACTCTTTCGGCGATGGCACTCATAGAGTGAGCGTACCCCGTGGGGCAATTCGCAATTTTCGCCACTCAGGATGCTATCGCGTCCTGTTAGGTTCGCGGGCCTCCTGGTAGACTCAGGCTGTGCCGAAAGGCAATTCGAGGGCCGAATGGACCGTGCGGATGAATCGCTCGAACCTACCGCAAGCGCAACAACCGCGTCCGTGGTTCATCTCTCTGCCCTCATTCAGCAGATTTCCAATATTCCTGCCCCAGAGGAGCAAGAGCAACCCATGCCCACAGACAACTTCGATGCAGATATCATCGTCATTGGCGCCGGACCCGGCGGCTACGTCGCTGCCATTCGTGCAGCCCAGCTTGGAGCGAAGGTCACCGTAGTCGAGAAGGAGTATCTCGGCGGCACCTGTCTTAATTGGGGCTGTATCCCATCCAAAGCTCTGATTGCCTCTGCTGAGGCTTACCAGCACACGAAGCATCTGGACGCTTTTGGCGTCTCGATCAAAGGCGATGTGACGTTCGATTTCGACAAGATCAACGCACGAAAGGACAAGATCGTCCAAGCCCAGCGTGGTGGCATTGGCATGTTGTTCAAAAAGAACGGCGTGACCCATGTCGAAGGTTTTGCCTCCTTCGTCGACAAGAACACGATTGAAGTGGAGAAGGACGGCAAGAAAACGAAGCTCCGAGCTAAGAGCTTCATTCTCGCCAGCGGCTCGACGATCATCGTGCCCAAGATTCCAGGCCTTGAAGGCGGACGAAAGGAAGGCATCTGGACGAGCGACGATGCCGTCACCGCTCCCCACCTGCCCAAGAAGATGGTTATCATCGGTGGGGGTGTTATCGGGGTCGAATTCAGCTACGTTTTCAATGCCCTTGGCTGCGACACAACCGTCGTGGAGATGATGCCGAACCTGATCCCCATGATGGACGAGGACTTGAGCAAAGAGCTTGGCAAGCTGCTCGGTCGGCAGGGCGTGAAGATCATGACCGGCAGCGCAGTCGAGAAGCTCGCCAAGACCAAAAACGGTTGGAAAGTGTCCGTTAAGAGCGGTGGCGAAACTTCCGAGATCGAGACCGAGGTGGTGCTCGTTGCCGTTGGCCGTCGCGCCTTCACCGACAACCAGAACCTCGACAAAATCGGAGTCAAGACAAGCCGGATGGGTGTGGAAGTCGATGACACCATGCGAAGCAGCGTGCCGAACATCTTTGCCATTGGAGACGTGAATGGAATCATTCAGCTCGCCCACGTTGCCAGTTATCAAGCCCAAGTCGCTGCGGAGAACGCCGTGAATGGGGGACAGCGCAAAGCCGACCATAAAGCCATCCCGAACTGTATCTACACCGTTCCCGAAGTCGCCTCTGTTGGGCTCACCGAGGGTCAAGCCAAGGAGCAAGGATACGATGTCCAAGTGGGCAAATTCATGTTCCGCCCGCTTGGCAAGGCAATGGCCAGCACCCACCAAGATGGCTTTGTCAAAGTCGTTGCGGAGAGGAAATATGGCGAGGTCTTAGGTGTCCATATGCTCGGACACGGTGTGACCGATATGATTCATCAGGCCGTAGTTGCGATTAAGCTTGAGGCAACGCTGGATGTGATGGTGGACACGATCCACGCACACCCGACCATGAGCGAAGCCGTGCTGGAGGCGTATGAAGACGCCATCGGCCACGCGATCCACAAAATGTAAACCTACGGATGTCGGAGTTTCGGGCGCGAGGTTGCGTCCGAAACCCACACTCACGAGGTAACGTTGAACGGAGCTTGGTGCAAGGGTTGTCCATGAATGCTCCCCCCGGACTGCTGATCACAATAGACTGGCTGGACAGCCACGACTGGATACCCTACGATCTCCAAGGTGGTGTGTTGGAGATCGCTCCCAACGGGCATCAAGGATTCTCGATTACTGTTCAGTCAAGTGGCGCTGGGTTTGACGTAACCTGCCAAGGGTGGAAAATGTACTCAGGCGTACAGCACGACCAAGTTTCCCAACTCGTGGCTTGGCTGGTTTCCTCAAAAGCACGACTGCAAATCGACCTTGTTGTCGGTTCTCCGGTGTGCTACACCCTCCAGACTTTCGACGGCTCAAAGTGGCTTAACTCCAAGGAAGTCAAAAAAGTCAACCTTGGCTTCTGGAAACAAAAGACGACTCAGTTCTTTACAAACGGCTACGTGTGATTCATCTCCCGCTCAGCAGGCGTCATCTCTGAGCAGGTGGGGCCATCGTCACCTGTCAGTTCGGCTGCTCTCTGGTACAACCACCGACAAGCATGACAACCATTGAGACCTTTGCCAACCCCGCGCCTCAGCGTGATTACGTGATCTCACACATCTGCCCAGAGTTCACCAGCGTATGCCCCAAGACCGGACTACCCGACTTCGCGACCATCGAGCTTGACTATGTTCCCGATCAGGAATGCATCGAACTCAAAGCGCTCAAGTACTACTATTTCAGCTTCCGCGATCAGGGAATCTTCTATGAAGCGGTCACAAACCAACTCCTTGACGAACTCTCTGCGGCTTGTAAACCCCGCTGGATGCGCGTCACAGGCCGTTTTGCCGTACGGGGTGGGATTAGCTCAGTCATCGTCGCAGAGATGGGCGAACGTCCGTCCCACGTTCGCTGAAGCCTCTGGCTGAGGTATCCTTCGTGATCGTTTGACAGCATTTGTCGAGGTGTGAACGGTTGGACCGCGTTCCCGCGACAAGTAGAGAGTTTTTAGGTGAAAGATGCGAGTTAAGAACAAAGAGATTCGACAGCGACGCCAGCGCAAAGAGCAGCGCGTGAGAGAGATCATCAAGCAGCTCAAGGCCGAAGCGGCGGGCAAATCCAAGACCGAAAAGGCAGCCGCAAAGAAGGCCAAGACCGCCAAGCCTGCTCCGAAGCCCAAGGCCGAGAAAGCCGAAAAGGTAGAAGCGCCCACTGAGGCCGTGGCCGTCGAAGAAGCAGCCGCTCCTGCTCCCGCAGAAAAGCCCAAGAAGGCCCCGGCAAAGCCCAAAGCCAAGAAAGAAGAAGCACCGTCTGAGTAGCTTAAACTGTTTTGAGTGTTTAGTCTTCAAGCCCGCTTGGGCACGCCAAGGCTAAACACTCGAAACTAAGCGCTCTTTGCGAGCGCTTTTGTCATCCTCACAATCCCCATCAGCCCCATGCTCTTGCCCATCGAGAGCTCACGCCCAAAGATCTCGTAAACGATCTCATCGGGCACCTCCTGTATCTCGTCTGGACTCTTACCGGATAACGCGCCGTCCAGGATCGCGCACAGCGCCATTGCCGAGACCCCTTGCGGATTGTCAACAGCATAGTACGCCTTGATGCCCTCCCCTACGCGCCTGACCCACACAAAGACCTCTGACTCGCACCCTGGCACTCTATTGGCCTCAGGGTAAGGACGCTCAGCGATATCCTTGGGAGGCGCTTGATACTGTTCCGAGTAGGCGATCAGCGTCTGGATGCGATCCTGCTTGTCGGGAAACATCGCAAGGGTGTCGAGAACCTCTTGAAGAGCCTCGGGCATCGGCATATCTATTTCTCGATCGGAACGCCGACCGTGTTGCCCCATTCCGTCCAACTGCCATCGTAGTTGCGCACGTTCGGATAGCCAAGCAGGTACTTCAGGACAAACCAAGTGTGGCTGCTCCGTTCGCCAATACGGCAGTAAGCGACAACCTGATCATCAGGATCAAGTCCCGCTTCACCCTCATAGATCGCCTTGAGTTCTGCAGCAGACTTGAATGTGCCGTTCTCAGTGTTGACGGCTCGCGCCCAAGGGACGCTTTTTGCGGTCGGAATATGCCCACCACGAAGCGCTCCCTCGTTGGGATAGTCCGGCATGTGCATTCGTTCACCGGTGAACTCCTCTGGGCTGCGAACGTCAACCAGCTTGCCTTTGATGTCAAGGTGATGCAAAACGTCGGCGCGGAAAGCGCGGTTACTTAAGTCGTCCCTGTTCTGAGCGTTGTAGACGGCGGACGGGTAGGTCGGTACTTCCTTGGTTAGCTCGCGCTGCTCGATGAGCCATTTCTGCCTGCCACCATCCATGATCTTGGAGTTGGTGTGCCCAAACAGCGAGAAAACCCATAAAGCGTAGGCGGCCCACCAGTTGTTCCGGTCGCCATAGAAAACCACTGTGGTGCTGTTGGAGATACCGTTTCGGGCCATCAACGCCTCGAAGTCGGCTCGTTGAAGGTAGTCCCTGCGCAGAGGATCGTTGAGATCTCTCGTCCAGTCGATCTCAACTGCACCTGGGATGTGCCCTGACGGGTACAAAAGCGCGTCTTCGTTAGATTCCACCAGCCGAACATCGGGGTCGTTCGCATGAGCTGCGACCCATTCCGTAGAAACCAGCATATCGGGATTTGCATATCCCCGCGAGGCGATATCTGACATGCATTGATTCTAGCGGTTAAAGCCAGCAATTTGCACAGCTCCGAGTAACGAGAGGCTATGCAGAGAACGCAAGATCGGGGGCTTCACCTGGTTGCTGCCTCACTGTTTCTAACTCCCACTTAAGCTGGGTAAGAAGAACCGCTGCCCGCTCAGCCTGCCCATCTGAAAACGCAATGCTAACACGCCGTCCGACCAGGGCAACACGCTCAGCTCCGATGCTTGATGCTGCAGTAAGAAGCTCGTTAAGGAGCGATTGAGCCCGCAGGCTAATCCCCTCCTCCATCACAAGACCTTCGAGCGCCTCAAGCCTCGTGTATGTGTCTTGAACAAACTCTTCAAGGACCCTTTCCGCCGGCTGATTCTCTCCCTTGGCCCTGTTGTATAAACGCTCGTAGTCGACTATTTGCACAGTTAAATTACCTCACCCAACCATTCTTCATTGTAATCATGGCTATCTGGAGCATTGGATGTGAGGCAACTCCTTGCTTTAGTAGACGCAATTATGGAGTGCTGGTATTAGAGCGGCCCGTAATCTTGCCAGTGCAGCTCAACACCGGTATCAGCTAATCGCTCTTGTAAATCATTCAGAAATGCAGGAGTAGCGCGTACACTTCGCGGCAGAACCGCCTTACTCAAACTCATCGCGGCAAGATGTCCGGCAGCCTCTCCAATATTCCACTCAACAGGATGAAGCCGGTAACAGCCGTTGGTGATGTGGGTGACACCAAGATTCTTGCAAGCCGGAATAAGATTGTCAAGCCTCACAGGCACCAGAGCGCCGAGCGGGATTTCGAACGGTATCGAACTGATGTCGATGGTGTCATATCCCCCAACACAAGGGTGCAGATCGATCCTGTAAGAGCCAATTCCCACACTGTCATAGAAGGGCTCTGCTGTTCTCCGCTCAGGATTTGATCCAGTTGCGACGTGTTGCTCCAGAATGGTGAATTCCGCTTTTATTCGACGCGATTCCCTGATGTAAGGCGCCTGGGCAAACCCGTCTGACGTACCTGTGATGGAAGGCTGTAAGCAAAGCCCGGGATAGCCGTGTCCCCCATCAGGACGTTCAGCTTCGGTTTGCAGCCAGTAGAGCAGACTCAATGAGAGCTGTTTAGCGTCGGCAAGACGACCATCTACTACATCTTGCGACTGGTCGATAATATTCTCAACAAAGTAATCGTTCTGCGGCCAGTTGACTATTGTGGTATCGATACGCTTATTATCTTCAAAAAGTGAATTATTTACAATTTGTCGATAGTCGAACAATCCCATATTTCTCGCATGTTCGTATTTAAACAGGGTCCATGTAAGTGGGTTGCCCGTTTGTGGTTGAATCGTTTTCCAATCAAGGATTGGCCCCGCCCAAAACTCAGGCACAAGGGCTCTCCACCGTTTGTATTGCTGGGGCTCCTCAATCACATGGTCGCCATTCGGGTCAAAGCCCATCGCAAAGCACCACGTCAGCCCTTGAACACAGTTGGGATCTGCGTCCCCAGGCAGCGCATGAGGCTCCCCAGTATCCTTTTGCGACTCTGCTCCTGAGACGTATTCTGCTCCCGCAAGTGGAAGCAGGTCTCCTAACTCTGTCGCATCGAGAACCATCTTCGCCAGGATAGTCTCGGAGCTTCCTGTCTCCATGTTCAAAAGCGTTACCGACTTGATAGTGTCGCCATCAACGTCAACCGAAATCGGGCGTAAAGGAATCAAAACTTCAAGCCATCCTGCGGCGATGGAAGGCATCATCATCCCACCCAAGACTGCGTGCCCGACTCTTGGCTCGTGGCACAACTTCGATACCCATCCCGAGCCAGGATTCAGGAAGTTATCGCTCCGCGCCGCGTAGGTCAACGGATAGTAGTCGCGATAATATCGGCGTACTCGGTTGCGATACTCGCGATAAGTGGCGGTGCAGCCGCACGTTTCAATCCAGGGATGCTCGTCAGGCGGAACAGCTTGCGAGGTGAGTTGCCCGCCAATCCACGGGTACTGCTCGGTCATGATGACTTTGTATCCGTACTGGCTTGCGGCGAGAGCCGCCGCGCAGCCTCCGGTGCCACCGCCAACGATCAGGATGTCGCAACTTCGCTCGCCCATGGAGCATGAGTTTGGCACGGAATACGGCTTGGGGGAATGACGGGATGACATTCCTATGAGGGTCTAGCCGATTAGAATCTTTGTCGTCGGATTCGCCATCAAATACTCTTGCGCCGAGAATCTTCCCTCGCTGGTGCGCGGCTGGCGCCGTACGTATTTTCCGTCCGACTTGAGTTCCCATGCCTGACAGTTGTCCTTCAAGCACACCTCCAAGATTCCATCGCGCAGATGCGCCACAAAGTCAGGATTTTGGACTGGGGTCAGGACCTCTACACGACGGTCCAGGTTACGGCGCATAAGATCGGCGCTGCCGATGAAGGCTTCTGGAGTCCCGCCGTTCGCAAAATACAGTATTCGGCTGTGTTCTAGAAATCTCCCAACGATTGAGATCACCCGGATATTCTCACTCAGCCCCGTCACTCCAGGGCGCAAGCAGCAGATGCCCCGACAGATCAGATCAACCTGCACGCCTGCTTGGCTGGCGTCGTAGAGGGCGTCGATAATCTCCCCATCGACTACAGCGTTTTGTTTGAAGATGAGTCGCCCGCCCCCGTGCTTGCGGTGCAGGTCTATCTCGCGGTGAATCTTGTTGAGGATAGCTTGCCGCAAACCAAACGGTGCGACCAGGAGCTTTCGGTAGTTGGTCTGTTTTGAAAAGCCAGTCAAGAAATTAAAAAGCTCAACGACGTCCTGGGTGATCTCCTCGTCCGACGTGAACAGGCCAAGGTCTGTGTACAGCCTCGCCGTAGAGGGGTTGTAGTTGCCCGTCCCAACGTGGACATAGCTTCGTATGCCATCCGGCTCCCGGCGCACGATCAAGCAAAGCTTGGAGTGAGTCTTGAGTTCGGGGAAGCCATAGCTCACGTGGGCACCGCCACGCTCTAAGGCACGCGCCCATACAAGGTTGTTGCTTTCGTCGAAGCGGGCCTTAAGCTCAACCATCGCTGCGACTTGCTTGCCCTCTTCCGCGGCATCTAGCAGAGCCTCAACGATAGGCGATTCGCTGCCGACTCGATAAAGCGTCTGCTTAATCCCGATCACGCTCTTGTCCGTCGAGGCTGCATTAACAAATTGCTGAACTGGACGAAAACTGTCGTAAGGGTGGTGAAGGAGAATATCGGTTGTCTGAAGAGTCTTGAGCAGCTTTCGTTCGTCATTGATCGCATCTGGCAGATACGGCACATGGTTGGGAAAGTGCAGCGCCGCCTTATCGATGCCCGTGAACTCCCAAAGAACGTCGAGCCCGATGAGCCCGTCCACGTCAAAGACATCTGACTCTTCCAAGCACAACAGCTTCATCAGAGTTTTGCGCACCGATTTCGGCATCCCCGTCGCCGCTTCAAGCAGCACAGGATCGCCGAAGCGTCGGCGTCTCAAACTCTCCTCAATGGTTTCGATCAGGTCTTCAGCCTCAAGTAGCCGAATCTCCACGTCAGCATCGCGGATGACTCGAAACATATGAGCCCCAAGAATCTTCACACCCGGAAAAAGGAAGTGCAGATTCTCGCGAATAATGTCCTCCATCAGGACGTATTCATGCCGACGCTTGTTTAACCGGATTGCCCTTGGCATCACCGTTGGGATTTTTACGCGGGCGAGCTTTTGCGCTCCTTCACCATCCTCAAGCAAGACCGCCAAGTTCAGACTTCGGTTCGAGATAAACGGGAGAGACGGGGCCGGGTGAAGAAGCAACGGCGTGCAGAGTGGGAAAATGTCCTGCCGAAAGGTTGTGCGTAGGGACTTCTTTTGCCCATCCGTCAGACGGCTGTAGTCGAGGATTTCAATCCCTGCTTCAATCAACTGCGGTCGGAGCGTCGATTCAAAGAGTTTGCCTGCCTTCGCCCTTAAAGGTCGCGCTTCGCGTGAGATAAGGTCAAGTTGCTCGCTGGGTGTAAAGCCATCTGGTGTCGCTTCGATGATCCCACTTTCGAACTGCTCGATGAGGCCCGAAACGCGAACCATGTAAAACTCATCGAGGTTCGATTCGAAAATGGCGAGAAACTTCAGCCTTTCGAGAAGAGGGTTGCGCTCGTTAGCCGCCTCCTCTAGGACGCGCTCGTTGAACTTTAGCCAACTGTATTCACGGTTGACATAGCGATCTGCAAATGGTGATTTCTTCGGTTCTGGCATGCGTCTCAAAGAGGACACGGCACGATGTTCCCGTCTTTCAATTCAAGCACGGCCCCCTCTCGTACTCCGTATTGACTGACCAACATTTCACGATGCTCAAATCGTTCCAATAAGCAACGATACACAATCGAACCGGGTAAAAGGGTCGATGCTCGCTTAGTCTTAACATTGAAGCGGGCACATATCTCATCAACCGTAAGTCTCGTCGCAGCCCAGGTGAGGTATCGCAGCTCTTCAATACTTAACACTCGATCCCCATCAGGATGAAGTGCCCGCCAAAGCCCGCGAGCAACGCCCCCACTCACAACTGCCCGCACCGTATCCTGGGGCATTTCACACGCATCCAAAGCAGAATGGATAATCTCCTCGATCCGGTGCGCAGTGACCTCGTTTGACGGATAGACAACACTGGCTTGAGCAATCAGCCTGCCCGTGCCTATCGGTAACGAGCATTCGTGCGTGATTTGACCATCTACACAACGGGCAATCTGCGCACTCCCCCCTCCAACCTCAATCAGAAGCATCGGTGATGGGCCTAAGCTGTCCAGTGCGACCCCCTTCAGCGAGAGTTCAGCCTCGCGCTGAGGGCTGATAATGTCAACCTGCAGCCCAATGCGGTCCTTGATTCGATCAAGAAGTTCAACGTGGTTTCGTGCAGACCGCATCGCCTCCGTAGCGAACGCGTAAACGCCGGTCGCACCGTTGACCTTGGCCCGCTTCTTAAAGGCGTCGAGAGACTGAATGATCCGCTCTGCGGTCGCGTTAGGAATCTCTCCTGTCCGACTTACAATCTCTCCTAAGGAAAGCCAGTCGCTTTCATTCGTCAGCCGCTTTACTGCGCCGTTATCGACGCTCGCGACGAGAAGGTGGGTCGTGTTGCTGCCAATGTCGACGGCAGCTAGAACATACGGCATGACCATCTCATTATGGCGAATCTCCTATGCTAAGATCGGGCATGTCGGAGAGTGCGTTCCCCCATTTGCATCGGGCCCTGCGATTTGCTCTTGAAGCCCACATGGGGCAAGATCGCGACGGCGAGAACCCTCTGCCGTACATCACTCATCCATTTGAGGTCGTGAATACGCTGCGATACATCGGCAACGTCACCAACCAGGAGATTCTATGCGCAGCAGCTCTGCACGACCTTCTGGAGGAGACTTCTGCCACTCGCGAGGGCATCCTTGCTGCCTTTGGAACGGAGGTCTTGAACCTTGTTCAAGAAGTCACTCGACATGAGCCCTCAACCGCCGACATTCAAGGCTTGAGCAAGGATGAGATTTGGGTCTTGCGAACTCGCATTTTCATGGATGAGATTCGTAAGATGAGCGAGCGTGCATGGCTTATTAAGCTCGGCGACCGGTATTCCAACCTCGGTAACGCCTTTTATACGCGTACACCCGAAAAGCTGGAACGCTATGTGTGGCAAAGCATGATGATTTTGGAGATCATTCCCAAGAGAACAAACGCTGCGCTTTGGCAGGGCATTCAGGAGATGATTGACCGATTGCCCGTTTCAGAGAAGACACGGCGTCGATTGGCCCTCTAGCTATTGGGCATGTAAAGTATACTTTTCTGTAAATGCGCTGGCTTGCACGTCGCGACGATACTTGTCACCGCCAAGCCGGAACGAACAGTAGCCCCGCCTTCTCCGCATATGTCGCCGAGAACGCAACATAGGACTCCATTCATGCTTCAAATTACCAATCTGCACGCCAAGGTCGAAGACAAAGACATCCTGAAAGGCCTCAATCTAACCGTCAAAGCCGGTGAGGTACACGCTATCATGGGCCCGAACGGATCGGGCAAGAGCACACTCGCAAACGTACTCGCCGGACGTAGCGACTATGAGGTGACCGAAGGGCAAGTTGAGTTCGACGGAAAGGACCTCCTTGAACTAGAACCAGATGAGCGCGCATGCGAAGGTCTCTTTATGGCTTTCCAGTACCCGGTTGAGATTCCCGGCGTCAGCAACGTCTACTTCCTCCGACAAGCGTTGAACTCAATCCGAAAGTATCGCGGCGAGCAAGAGATCAATGCCGTGGACTTCCTGAAGTACGTTCGTGAAAAGGCGAAGGAGCTGCACCTCGATCCGACCATGCTGAATCGGTCGATCAACGAAGGCTTCTCCGGCGGCGAGAAGAAGCGCAACGAAATCTTCCAGATGGCTGTGCTTGAGCCCAAGCTTTGCCTGCTCGATGAGACCGATTCCGGCTTGGATATCGACGCCCTTCGAGTGGTCTCCGATGGCGTGAACGCATTGCGCGGACCCGAGCGGGGGATCGTGGTCGTCACTCACTACCAACGGCTTCTAAACTACATCGTCCCCGACTTTGTGCATATCCTGATGGGCGGTCAAATCGTCCGGTCGGGAGGGAAGGAACTCGCTCTCGAACTCGAAGAGAAGGGCTACGGTTGGATTGAGGAGGAGCTCGCCGCCGCGCGCTAATCTTTATGAACAGCCTTCAAGAAAAGGAGATCAATTTGGAAGGACACTTCGAGGCGCTTTCGACCGAACTTGAAAAAGTGGCTCCCAGCCTCTTTGAACTGAGGAAGAAAGCATTCGAAGAGTTCACCGCCGTTGGCCTGCCCACGCGCAAAGATGAAGAGTTTAAGTACACACCCTTCCGTGAAGTATCGGAACTGAGCTTTGGTGTGGCTTATAAAGCGAACGTCACACGCCAGGAGCTTGGCGAACATACAATCGCGACCAGTATCTGTTGTCCGCTTGTGTTCGTGAACGGGGTCTACGCCCCAGAACTATCCGAGCCCCTGGAGCTTCCTAGCGGCGTCATTGCCTGCTCACTCAAGGAAGCGCTGGCATCAAACCCAGAACTGGTGCTCAGCCAACTTGGCAAGATCGCCGATCTTGACGGCAAGCTTGGCTCCACAAACGACGAGCGATTTGCCCGATTGAACGACGCCCTCTGGCTCGATGGCGCATTCGTCTACGTTCCAAAAAGTGTTGCCCTCGAAAACCCAATCCACATCCTCTTTGTGAACAAGGCTGACGCGGGCGTTTTCGTCGCGCATCCGAGAGTACTCGTCATCGCCGAGGAGAACGCTCAGGTCAATGTCGTCGAAACTTACTTAGGACTGGACGGCGTTTACATGACGAATGCGGTTTCCGAGGTCGTCGTCGGAAAGAGCGCTCTCGTGGAGCACACTCGAATTCAGGAAGAGAGCGAAAAGGCATTCCACATCGGCACTGTTGCTGCTCATCAGGAAGCCAACTCCACCTACACCTCAACAAACGTCCAGTTCGGTGGTCACATCGGACGGTGCGACATTAACCTTTGGTTGAACGGTGAGCACACTGAGTCTTGGCTCAACGGAACTTATGTAGGCAACGGAGAGCAGATCTTGGACAACCACACCCGGATCGACCATGCCCAGCCGAATAGCCACTCTTTCGAGGTTTATAAGGGCATTCTTTCGGACAAGGCGACCGGTGTTTTCAACGGCAAAATCTTCGTTTACGAAGATGCTCAAAAAACGGACGCGAAGCAGACGAATCAGGCTCTGCTCCTCTCCAAAGAGGCTCAAATCAATACCAAGCCACAGCTTGAGATCTTCGCCGATGACGTGAAGTGTACGCACGGCGCTACGATTGGGCAGTTGCGCGAAGACGCGATGTTCTATCTGCGAGCTCGTGGAATCTCTCAGACTGATGCGCGAAATATGCTCGTTTATGCTTTCGCCGCCGAAGTGCTTGAGAAGATCACGGTTGATACCGTGCGCGAGATTCTTGAGCAAGAGCTGTACGAAAAGCTAGGGGCATAGGTCAGGTCCAACCCTACGCTGCTTGCTTGGTCTCTTCCGACGTTGATCGAAGCGACTCTGGCGGCTCATTCCCGAGCAACCGGTAGGCATCGATGAGCTTTTGATGCTTCTGCTCAGTCGTCTGGATTTCGCCGACCAGTTTCTTTTGATGCTCCTTGGCTTGCCTCTCCGCGTGGTCGCATGCCGCCTGATACTGCTTGCGAGCCTCGCGAACGACCGCGTTGAGCTGACTCTCAACGGCTGCTCTCTGTGCGCCCTTGGCAAGCTGCATCACCATTCCGATGGCCATTGGCAACAGGGCGAGCACCAGCACCCCATAAAGAACCGGTCCTTGAAGGAATCCAGAAGAGCCAATGACGGTCAAGACGACATGAGCAATCATCGCGATCACACCAAATCCGCAGCCAATCCCTGCCGTCGCAAAGAAACCACGCTCTGAATCGTTTGCAATCCGATCATAGTGCGCCATCTCCCGCCGCATATGTTCTTCGGCCTGGCGAACGACTTGCCGTTGGTCGGCTGTGGCTTTGTCCTTCCAATCATCCATACTGCCGATCTGTCCGCGCAGATGCTTAAGCAGAGCAAGACTCTTTTCAAGTTCCTTGTGAATCGTCTCCCGCCCGAATCTCAACATCTCATGCGGCTTATCAACGACAGCGGTTGCGCCGTATGCAGCCTCAAAAAATCCTGTCGCGACTTCGGCTTTGCTCTGATTGCATTCCAATCCCGCAGGAAACTTGGGCTTGAGGCCAGCATCGCTGAGTGCCTTTTTGACCAGATCAGAAGTGGACTTCCATTCGCTCAATTTGAGGTCTTGCGTACGCGTCCAAAGCTGAATCAGCTCGGCGGTCGATTCGCGAAGAAGCTCTTTCACGCGGCCCACCTCACCTGTTCCGCGGTGTCTTGTCCGGCAAGCCATACGATGAGCAAGGGCTGTCTGGAGACGGCGGCGAGCAACATCTGCTTTGACTCACCGGGCAAACCCGCTTTCCAGGCGTACGTAGCCGCTTCGGCAAGTGAAAACGGCGTTGAGCACTCCCCACCAAGCTTAAGCAGCTTCATAAATGCCTCATGGGGATTGTCGAGCTCGGAACTCGCATAGGCAGAGAGCCGGGAGATCAAAGTCGTAATCGGGTCTTTGGTGACCCCTCTTTCGGCGAGCGCTTTGGTCCACAGCTCTGCCGACTCGTTAAGTTGGTAATCAAGTCGCCACTTGAGCCAACCGAGCAGCATCCACGAAATTGCGTCAGAGTCACCCTTTGAGGTTGCCGTCACTTGCGTGTACAGCTCGGCAGCCTCCTTAAACAGTTCACGACGCTCAGAGCTCGTTTCTCGCAGGCCCTCACGTACCGCTTGGTCAGCCCTCTTTGCCTCACTGCGCTCTGCTCCAAGGTGCGTCAGACGTCCCTTCATCGCCATATTCAGGAGCTTTCCAAGGGCCACAACCTCAAGAGCCATGTCATGAAGGTCTTGACTTAGGCCTTTAGCTAGTGGGCTTGGCTCCGGTCCTTTCTTGGCTTCGATGTCGGCGGGTGAAACCTGAAGAAGCTCGGCGAGAGCTGGGGCAAGAGTGGTGACCAGTGGCGAATTCGTGGGCTCACCGCGCTTAACTTGGTCCAACGCTGCGTGAACCAGTGTTTGACTTTGTAGCCAATAGAAATCGTAGATGCGCTTTTCGGAAGTTTGGGCGACGGCAAAGGGAAGACGCGCAACAATATCCGGCACGAAAGCCGGGCGCTCTTCGCTTCGACCAAGGATCAGTTCAAAAAACTCCATTCAGCCCGGTGATATTATCGGGACTTCATGGCGGGTTCTTAACCTAGACTCAGCGACGGCTGCCCATCGGTCGCTTTCGCTTGCCTTGACCAATCCTGCCGGATGAAGCGCCTAAGAATGATCGGAGCCCAACGATCTCATCCCGGACCTCGGCAGCCTTCTCAAACTCCATCGCTTTGGCGTAAGCCTTCATCTGTTTCTCAAGGTTATCGACAAGCATCGGAATGTCTTCCAGCCGAACAGGAGCGCCGTCCATCCCAATCTGTTCGTTCACACTGTCGGTGTACTGTCCAGAAATCTCGGCGACAGCATCTTCACCGTAGGCCCGGATCGTTTCACGGACCTCCTTCTTGACCGTCGTCGGCGAAGTTCCGTGCGTTCTGTTGTATTCAAGCTGAACTTCTCGGCGACTGTTCGTGACATCGATCGCCCGACGCATCGAGCCAGTGATGTTGTCGGCGTAAAGAATAACCGTGCCCCCAACGTTTCTCGCCGCGCGCCCGATGGTCTGGATCAAAGACGTTTCCGAGCGCAGGAAACCTTCCTTGTCGGCGTCGAGGATCGCGACAAGAGTGACTTCGGGAAGGTCCAATCCTTCACGAAGGAGGTTCACGCCGACGACGACATCGTAAACTCCAAGCCGGAGATCGCGCAGAATTTCAGGTCGCTCCAGCGAGTGAACATTGGAGTGGATATAGTTCACCTTCACACCGAGGTCTTGTAGATACCCGGTGAGGTCCTCTGCCATCTTCTTCGTGAGAGTTGTAACCAGTGTTCGTTCCTTCTTCTCAACCCGAATCTGGATTTCGTGGATGAGGTCGTCGATCTGGCGGTTGGTGGGCCGAATCTCAACCTCTGGGTCCACAACATAAGTCGGCCTGATAATTTGCTGGACGACTTGAGCCTGTTGCTCAGCTTCAAACGGGCCGGGAGTCGCGCTCACAAAGATCACCTGAGGCACACGCTCCAAGAACTCCTCAAACTTCAACGGGCGGTTGTCTAAGGCGCTTGGGAGGCGGAACCCATAGTCCACCAATACCGACTTCCGCTGCTTGTCACCGTTGTACATCGCGCGAACTTGCGGGATCGTCTGGTGCGATTCGTCCATAAAGACGATTGCATCCTTGGGTAAGAAGTCGAGCAAGGTGTAAGGCGGCGTCCCCGGCTCTCGACCATCGAAGTATCGCGAATAGTTTTCGATGCCGCTGCAATAGCCGACTTCGCGCATCATCTCGATGTCAAAAGCAACGCGTTGCTGAAGCCTTTGCGCTTCGAGAAGTTTGCCTTCGGCGATAAAGCTCTTTACTCGATCGGCAGCCTCCTGCTCGATGAGCACAATAATCTCATCCATCTTCTCCCACGGAGTCACGTAATGTGTCGCAGGGAAAATGCTGACTCGGTTAGGTTCATCCAGAACCTCTACCGTGAGTGGATCGAACAGTCGTATTCGCTCAACAGTGTCTCCGAAAAACTCAATCCGAGTGACGATCTCTTCGTCCTTAGGCTGAATCTCAAGCGTATCGCCACGAACTCGAAAAGTGCCCCGGTCCAGCACGATGTCGTTGCGAGTGAACTGCATATGAATCAGCTTCTGCAAGACTTCATCCAGCGCGATCGGTTGTCCCTTCTCGAAGGTGATTACCGATTCCGCATAGACATCCGGTGAACCAAGGCCATAAATACAGCTCACCGAAGCGACGATGACGACGTCACGACGCTCAAGGAGGGCCTGTGTGGCGGCGTGTCGCAGTCGGTCGATCTCCTCATTGACGCTGGAGTCTTTCTCGATGTAGGTGTCCGACTGTGGTACGTAAGCCTCCGGCTGGTAATAGTCGTAATAGCTAACGAAATACTGGACTGCGTTTTCGGGAAAGAACGCTCGAAACTCTTGGCAAAGTTGAGCGGCGAGAGTTTTGTTGTGAGCCATCACCAAAGCCGGTCTCTGAGCCTGAGCGATCACGCTCGCCATCGTGTAGGTCTTACCGGTTCCCGTCGCGCCGAGCAACGTCTGGAAGCGGTAGCCTGATCCTAAGCCGTCAAGCAACCCCTCGATAGCGGTTCCTTGATCTCCCTTTGGTTCAAAGTCCCCCGATAGCTGAAACGGTGAGTCGTACTTAACGATCATGGCGCACATATAGTATACGTTTGTGCGGGGGAGATTTGTGAGCAGTCCGAACTATGAACTCAAAAACTGCGTTGGCCTGCTCGACAAGCAGTCGAGCAGGCCAACGATCAGAAAATATTGGAGGGTTTACGCCTTTTTTCGCCTTCTTGTAACCAGGGCCAATGCGCCGACTCCAAGAATAGCCATCGAAGCTGGTTCGGGAACAGGATTCGTGTTGAACTTCTGTTGAACCAAGCTAATCTGTGCCAGATCAAAATCGCCAGTTGGCGGCGCATCAAGTCGGAAAGTCTTCGTGACCTTCACGCGCGTGCTCGACCGGCTAAAGGTGATGAATTCTGAGATGGGCAGTGGAGTTGTATTTGTGTTTGTTGAGAAACTGCCAATCACGCCTGGGTTTACGAGATCGTCAACCTGCTCGGTAGCAGCGATTAAGCCAGAGCCTGAAACAGCGCCAAGGACGCTGAAGTTAACCGACCACATCTCTTCGTTCGGTCCGGAATCGGCCTCAAACATCACCGTGATCGACGCAGATGTCCAGATTGAAGGGTCCCCGACAAAAGCATTCGGAAAGAGGAAGTCAATGTCGTAGGGGCCGGTGTTCACTGAGTGACCAGCAACGAGGCTGTTGCCTTGGTTATCCGTGACCGAGACGTTTGAGAATGAAATGGCGGCCGAACTCACTGCCGACATTGCCAGAACAAACGTGCTTGCCGATAAAACGCGCAGGTTTTTCACATGTACTCCTAATTCCGCCCAACCGCTCGGGCCTGCCTATTGTCACGATTATATGCAAGCCCGCTGCCATAAGCCGAGATTGCCGTGGGATTTAAGCAAAACCCAATAATTCTACGGGGCAAAAACAAAATGAGGCGGATCATAGCCGCCCCATTTCGCTTAAACCCGCGATCTTTACTTCTTCTTTCGACGTCGGGTGATGAGCGCTACTGCGCCAAGGCCGAGCGCCGCCATTGTTCCAGGTTCGGGAACGACGTTAATTTTCTGCTGGATCAGGCTTATCGACGCTAAGTCGAGGATTTGCGGATCCGTGCTGTCTTCCGCGATCAGCGTGAAGGTCTTCTTGACCTTGACATGAGTGACCGCCCGGCTAAAGTTAAACGTCTGCGTATACGAAGGGGGAAGCCAGTTGCCAGCCGTCAGGGTTGCCCCGCCGCTTGCCAAGGTCCCACCGCCGGGACCAGCATCCTCAATTACCTCGTTGACGATGATCGTGCCCTTGCCGGAAAGCGCACCAAGCAAGCTAAGAACCATCTGGTTCATTGGCGTGGCGTTGGTTGCTTCGTAAGTGATGATGATATTCCCAAACCGAACCGGCGCTACAGGGTCGCCAACCGAAGCAGGCGGACTCCACAGAAAGTCGATGTTGTCTGGAAAGATGTTGACCGTGTTCCCTGGAGCAAGACTCCCAGAGACATTCACGTTAAAAAACGTAATCGCATGGGCACCCGAAGCTGCCGCTGCCGCAATCACGACTATAAATGATTTCCTAATAAAACCCAACAAGACCAAATCTCCTCCTCATCGGTCGTTGGAGCACCTAAAATATTGACTCAAACAAGGTGCCCCGAAGGACGGGGACAAAAACAGTATAGCCAAGTTCGGGCTAAGTGACAAGAGAAAATAGTTCAAATTGCAACTTGTTAACGATGTCTGTTAAAATTACCAGTGTCCAACCACCCGTCCTTTGGACCCTCTCAAAACTCTACGACGATACGGCGGGTACTCTTTGCCTCCGCGCGAAAGAGCGTGCATAAGAGAGCAAACAATGGTGTTTCGAAGGATTTATTGGGTCACGGAACAGATCGACAACAACGGCAAGAGCCAAGTTACAGGCGTTTATACGTCCATTCACGACCTTGTCGGGAACGGGTTGCGATGGATTGACGGTGAGCCCGCAGAATTTGCAACGTTTCGGCTGAGCTTGGTAAAGCTCGACTATTCGGGCGGAGTTCTTGGTTGCTGGGAATCTCCCAATTTTGATACATTGGCCGCCGATCTCCAGCCTTTCGTAGCCACGCAAGAGTTCACAATCGAAGACGTCACCCAACTCCCGCTCCTGCTTGGCGAATTCATCAATCAAGGTCGTTGAGCGGACGTCCGGATGAGGGAAGCCAGCGAGTTCGTCTCGTTTTGCTGTCGTTCAGACTCAAGCAATGCCTCTTCAGCTGTCAAAAGCTGAAACGATAGGCTTTGGTTCTCCCTTAGCTGAGAAACTCGGGCAAGGTCGGCCTCAATGACTACCCCCACTTTTGGGTAGCCACCGATAGTCGGGCCATCAGGACCAATGACGATCCACTCACCCTTGGGCGTGACCTGAATCGCACCAATACAGGCGGGTTCGCTCGTAATCT
The DNA here is from genome assembly GCA_019638775.1 of Fimbriimonadaceae bacterium. Classification (NCBI taxonomy): domain Bacteria; kingdom Bacillati; phylum Armatimonadota; class Fimbriimonadia; order Fimbriimonadales; family Fimbriimonadaceae; species Fimbriimonadaceae bacterium. The sequence continues at coordinate 391,789 of JAHBTD010000003.1, forward strand.
CCTGAAAGCCTATGCTTGGCTTGCCGCTCAGCCGAGTTCCGACTCGATTTCGTTCGGCGAGTACGGACATGGGGTCCTCTGTCCAAAGACCAGTGTCAAACTGAGGTCCGTGAGTAGCACGGATTTTGCCTGTCGCAAGACTCTGTGGGGGACGGCTCAAGTGCTGGGCAGTCGCGTTCCCCTGAACAGTCCTCTCATTCGAGACAAGGATATCGTTTCGTTTGACATTGGCGGCCGGGTCTCCACTCCAGCCCCCGCTCGCAGCAAGATAAGCGATCGACCCCTCAGAGTAAGCATCAATCTCCAGACGATCCCCTTTGTGCAGCGTGAAGGTGCTGTTTGAACTTGCCGTGGTTCCATTCACAGAGACCGGACCATTTCCACCCACCAAGGCGACCCTAATCGTCTCTTCGGCAATGAAGACGCCGCCATACATAGGCAGCTCCAAGGCTAATTCGGAAAGTGAGTTCCCAAGTAGAGCGTTGGCGAGCAGGTGAGATTCCCTGTCCCAAGGTCCCCCGTAAGGTACACCAAAGTGTCGTCTGCCAAACCTGCGTTCTCCCTGGAGAGTCGCGGCACCCGAGATTGAGAAAACGCGTAGACTCAAGCCCGAATCTCCCAGCCCCCAGATTCCAATGCCGTGCGTATTCGTTGGGCAAAATCGACACAGCCTTCGGTGTCGCCATGAAGACAGATGGAATTGACTCGCGATGCGAGGTCAAGCGCTTGCCGTACGACCGCTTCGTGATCCGTCAAAACTGCTCCTGGCTGTGTTCGAGGAATCAAAGTTCCAGCCGCTGTGTAGCCACGGTCAGCAAATCCCTCTGTAATGACCGCTACACCCTGCTGTCGCAGCTCAGAAGCAAACTCAGACCCAGCCAACATCATGATCGGCAGACGATACTCAAGGGCGATTTCAAGCGCGACCCTCCGAGCCCAATCTCCAGATGGGTTTCCAGCGGGAGTGGTCATTAAGTTGTACCAAGCGCCATGAGGCTTGATGTAGTCAGCCCCTAACTCAGCGACAAATCGGGCTACCTGCTCTTGCAGGCTCTCTGCCCAAGGCCCCAGCAAGTCGTCGGATGGGTTTCGTCGCCCCATCCCTTCTCGATCTGGAAACCCGGGATGGATGCCTACCCGAATCCCCAAGGTTCGACACTGTGCAACGGTTGCCGAGGTCAGATCCCATAAGCCGGCGTGTTCTCCACAACAAACGTTTGCGGAACTGACGATGCTGAGTAACGCATCATCGTTAGGAAATCCCTCCGCAATATCGACGTTAAGATCAACCCGCTTCACAAGCGCTCTCCTTGCAGCCTGGAAAACTCGGCCTCGTCAATCCGCTTAAACTGAACTTGGTCGCCGGCAGTAATCGGAAAGTAGTCATCGTCGACATCAACGATTGTCAGTGGAGTGCGTCCTAACAACCACCATCCTCCGGGACGTTCCAGCGGGTAAATGCCGGTTTGCCCATTCGCAATCGCAACACTCCCAGGTTCTATGCGCGTTCGTGGGCTGGGGCGCCGCCCTAACCCTCGGAGATTCTCAGGCAGATAGCCGAGAAACGGAAACCCTGGACAAAAGCCGACGGCGTAGCACAGATAGGAAACGCTCAAATGGTAATGAATGACCGACTCGGCTGATGTATCCAGCTTGCTCGCAACTTCGGCAAGGTCGATCCCAAGTTCATAGCAGACAGGAATAGAGTGCTGCCGAACGGACTCATGCGAAGCCTCGGCTGCATCCTCGATAAACCTCTCCACATCCTGCTGCGTGAGTATCCTTCGGTCGGTGTAGATGCCCACCGTTGCATAGCTAGGCACAACATCAACGATGCCGTCTAACCGGAGTGTCCGCAAGGCCGCTGCAATCACATAGGCTGGTTGATCGCCAAGTTCAGATACGATCCATGCGCTCTCTCCCAACCGCTGAACCCGCATCTATAAAGTATGTCCGAAGCTGGTCGCGGCTGCAAATGGAGCATTGATCGGAATCGACGACTCACCGCGACTTGTTAAGGTTCGATAGATTAGAATGGGTGACGTCATGGACAAGGTCCCCATTCCGATCACGCTCAGCCCCGATGCCCAGCTTCCGGCCTACGAAACCGACGGCGCAGCAGGGATGGACCTTCGATGCACCGAGGATTTTGAGCTTCAGCCGATGGAGAGGAAGGCCGTCCCCACTGGTCTGAAAGTTGCAATCCCTATAGGATTCGAGGGGCAAGTCCGCCCGAGATCGGGCCTTGCCATTCGTCTTGGCTTGTCGATGGTGAACACTCCGGGAACTATAGACAGCGATTATCGCGGAGAAATTAAGGTTCTGATGATCAATTTGGGGCAAGAGGTCGTCAAAGTTTCCAAAGGTGAACGGATAGCCCAATTGGTGATCTGTCCAGTCGCACGTGCGGAGTGGATCGTGACCGAAGAGCTCGAAGACACAACAAGGGGTGTTGGCGGATTTGGCAGTACAGGAACCCAGTAAAGATGTGATTCTATGCGACCGTTGCTTTGCAATGGTCAAAGCGGAAGCGGAGTTTTGCCCCGATTGTGGAGCCCCGATTGCCCACGATGACGCACCAAGCGAGGGGAGTGACGCCGCGATCTATCCCGAACTTGCACGGGCGAACCTGCTGCGCATGCGCGGTGAGTACAAACAAGCCGAGGACATCTGCCTTTCGATCTTGCGCCGATTCCCAAACAACGCCACCGCGAACGGTCTCCTTGGCGACATGAAGGCTGAACAGGGCGATCTTGAGCAGGCTGCTGAATGGTATGAGCTTGCCTTGGACCTCGTTGACGATACAACGATCAAGACCAAACTCGTCAATGTCAAAAAGCGCATCCAGGAACGAGAGGTCGCCAACACGGCAAAGCAGATCGGACTGCCTTCGAACAAGCCCAAGACCGGCCTTTACGTGGTCGTGATTCTCATCCTCATTGGCGGTTCAGCGGCTGCGGCCTACATGATGGGCCAGCAATCGAATATCGCAAATACCAATGGAAAGCAAGCGATGACCGCGCCATTGAACATTCCCGGAAATTCGAACAAAGGCGACAAGGGAACCGCAAACCCGGACAATGGCGATGAAGGTGCCACGGTGGAACCGCCCATTCCATCGGCAAAGCCAGAAGTAGATCGGCAGCTTATCCAGGCTCTTAGTTTGGCCACGACTTTCGGCGCTAAGGTCATCGACGCATTTCAAGACCCTCGAACGAAGCAGATCACGGTCACGTTTGTTGGCACAGAAGGCGAGAATCTACACACAATCGCCGCTGAGCTTGGAAAGGCCGCTCTTGACAGCCATCTGGAGTCCCCGAAGGTCACCATCCGCGGGATCGTCTCGAATAGGATTTCTTTGGTAGCCGATATGACACGAGAGTCTCTTCGGAGCCTTGACACTCCCGAATGGAAGCAGGCACACGAGAGCGACCCCGATGCCTGGGCAAATGCCGTCCTCTCTAACGTTTGGCCACCCACAGCCAACTCCGACGCATCACGTTCGGAAGCAGCCCCACCTTCTGAACGAGGCGATGCAAGTGGGCAGCCTTTGCAAGGAAACTAAGCCAAAGCGATAGACATTCGCGCTGTCGGGATGGGCAAAATGGGTCGATGAAGCTTTCGGTCCAACTCTTCACGCTCCGCGACCAGTGCGACGCCGACCTACCAGGAACGTTGAACTGCCTACGCCAAATGGACCTGAATTACGTAGAGTTGGCCGGGTTTGCGGGACGCTCCGCTTCCGAGTTCCGTAAGCTGCTTGACGATCACGGACTAAAGGCGAGCGGCGCTCACGTCGGAATCGGTGACCTCGAAAGCGATTTCGATACGACGATCGATGCCTATAAAACGGTCGGGACAGACCAGATTTTTGTCCCGTGGATCGGAAAGGACGCCTACGAGAACGGTTGGGCTTCGTTTGCCGACCGCATGAACAAGATGGGAGCCCGCGTACAAGCCACCGGTCTGCAGCTTGGCTATCACAATCATGCATTTGAATTCGCGCTAGAAGGCGGGCGTCCGGGTTTGGATGTCTTTTATGAAGCCGCTAATCCCGAATACGTAAAGGCCCAAATCGATGTCTACTGGGTGCTTGACGGTGGGCAAAACCCTGCGGAATATGTCCGGAAACTGAAGGGTCGAGTGCCCTCGGTCCACCTCAAAGATGGCGATGGCAAGCAGCCCCCGACCTACCTTGAAGCTGGTCGTGGCGTCGTCGATTGGGATTCCGTGCTCGCGGCTTGCACCGAAGCCGGAGTCGAATTTGGCTCGATTGAGCTCGACACCTGCATTCGTCCTGGATTAGAAATGGTCCGTGAATCAGTCGAGTTTTTCCGCAGCAAGGGTGTCTCTGAGTAACTCTTTGCAGGATAACGAGACGCAATTATCAGTCGTTTCCAATCAAACCAGAGAGTGTCCCGTATATTTCCAATCCAAGCCAATATGAGCAGCCACTGAAGCGCCGACGCAACCAAATCCGTCGTTGTCGCCCAAAGCCGCAGTCTGAATCCCAACCCCTATTGCAACAAAGGGAACGTACTCTCGGGAGTGATCGGTGGAGGTCGTCGTTGGGTCGTTGCCGTGGTCCGCTGTAAGGATCAGAAGATCGTCATTCTCTAGGCGATCCAGGGTCCTTCCGAGAAAGACGTCGAACTCCTCAAGGCATTTTGCGAAGCCGACAGGGTCATTGCGATGGCCGAAGAGCATGTCCGTATCCTCGAAGTTCGCGAACACGAAGCGCGATTCTGAGGACAGCGAATTTAGCACCTTTTTCATATGCTCGGGATTGCTCTGTGTTCGATCGACGAGGTGAAACCCGCGCCCATTAAAGAGTTCGGGCACCACGCCAACGCCGAAGACATCGCCGATAGAGTCAATAAGGTTTATTGGGGCTTCTATCGGGTAGTCCTTCCGTTTTTCGGTTCGTGTGAAACCTTCCTCGGGTGTTCCGATGAACGGTCGGGCGATGATCCGCTGAACGTTGTTCGGGGCAACGCAGAGGTCTCGTGCAATCTGGCACCACTCGTATAGCTTCTCAATCGGCACGATCCCCTCATGGCAAGCGAGTTGGAAGACGCTGTCGGCGCTGGTATACAGGATTGGAAATCCCGTTTCTACATGGAGCTTTCCGAGGTCCTCGATGATCTTCGTTCCGCTGGCTGCGCGGTTGCCAAGAGTTTGAGTGCCCGTTGCCTTTTCAAAAGCCTTCACGAGAGGGATTGGAAACCCATCAGGATAGGTTGGGAATGGCTTGTCAAGGACAATACCCATCATCTCCCAGTGTCCGGTGACGGAGTCTTTGCCACCTTTCGATAGCGGTTTTAGGCGTCCGTAGCGAGTCTTCAAGCCGTTGGCAACGATTCCCGGGACGACACCGTCGACATCAATGCCTCCAGCTCGGAGAAATCCACATGCCGCAAGGTTCGGGGCGTTAAATCCCCCAACGGCATCCCAAACGTGTTTAAGGGTGCTGGGCTCATCGAGGTCGTGAAACTCGGGTGCATCTGGCGCGACCCCTGCACCAACCCCATCCAGCACAATGACGATGGCTCTCTTCACACTTCAAGATACCTGCCGCGGTTAGGCACGGTCTGGGCTATCCTATCGGGCATCCTGATTCTTTATGCCTGTCGTGCAATGCAAAGATGCACTGTTACGTCACGAAAGATAAATGGAACAACTTGGGAGATTGTTGCTCGGGGTAGGCATCGTCACTGCCGTAATCGGCGCTGGGCTGTGGGCTCTGGGACAACTCCCCATGTTCCGGGGTGGGCGCGGGCTACCGGGCGACATCAGCGTCCAGCGAGATGGTTTCAGCTTCCAGTTTCCCATCGTTACTTGTATCGTGTTAAGTGCACTCCTGAGCCTCATTTTTTGGCTGATTTCGGCTTGGCGGCGGTAAAGTTCTGCCTGACGCCATGCCGATCACCTGTATCACTTTCGACTGTGCCGACACCCTTGTTCGGGCAGACTGGAACTCGTCGAGATTCGCCATTGAATCGGCGCGAATGGCAGGAATGAACCCCGATGAACAGGTCGCGAAGGAGGTCTATGAGCGTCTATTGTTTGGGCGATGGAAGGAGTACGGACAGCTGAATCTGACGAAAGACCCCGATATCTGCGATGGGTTTTGGATCGAGCTGACGAGAGATTGGATGGCGAAAGTTGGCCTTCCTGCCGATAAGCTTGACCCTCTCATGGAGATTGTACGCGAGCGTCTTTACGGCCCTGATCAACAGATTTTCAGCTTGTTTGACGATACGTTAGCCTGCCTCGACAAGCTTTCAGCCAAAGGCATCCGACTCGCGATCATCAGCAACTGGGACTACAGCCTCCACCGAGTGGTCAAAAATCTGAATATCCAGCACTATTTCGAGAAGGTTTACGCCTCGCTGGAAGTTGGGGTTGAAAAGCCCGAGTCCTACATTTTCACCAATGCGCTGCAAGAGCTTGGCGTGAAGCCGGATGAAACGCTTCATATCGGCGACAACCCTCTCGACGACGTCCAGGGAGCACGCGGGGTTGGGATGCACGCTGCGCTTATCGACCGCTCCTGCCAGTCCAGCTACAAAGGAACCCTCTCGACGCTCCACGACATCGAACAGGTCTTCACATGGATCGACTGAGCGATTACGACTACGATCTGCCTGTCGAGCTGATCGCCCAGGAAGCCCTCCCCGATCGCTCCGCATCCCGACTGCTTCACATCGACAAGCGCACAGGGGCAATCAAACATCGACAATTCCGTGAAGTCGTCGATATCCTCCAGCCGGACGATCTTCTTGTTGTCAACAACACACGGGTCACGGCGCTGCGACTCTTCGGCAAGAAGCAAACCGGCGGACAGGTCGAGCTCTTGCTTTTACGCGAACACCCCGACGGAGGCTATGAAGCGCTTTCAAAGCCTGCCAAGCGATTGAAGCCCGGAGCTTTGGTCGAACTAGAAGGAGCTTTGATTGCTCGAATTGAGCACGACCTCGGAGAAGGAAAGAAGCGTATCTCCTTTCCAGAAGAGGATGACCCCGCTCACAAGCTTCGAGAGATCGGCGAAGTCCCTCTCCCGCCATACATCCACACAAAGCTCAAAGACGCAGGGCGTTATCAAACGGTTTATGCGGAAGTGGGCGGTAGCGCCGCCGCACCGACGGCCGGTCTGCACTTTACTCCCCAGATCTTAAACGAACTCCAAGAAAAAGGGGTGCAAACCTCCGAAGTGACCCTTGATGTTGGGCTTGACACGTTCCGCCCGGTGAGTGTTGAGCGGATCGAAGATCACAAAATGCATGGCGAAAGATGCTCCATGTCGGCGCAAACGGCCTGCGCCATTGCTCAGTGCAAGGGTAGAGTGATAGCCGTCGGTACCACTTCCGTTCGCACAATCGAAACTTTTGCTAATTCGCGAAGGGACATCACGAACGGGGTACTGGACACAAGCATTTTCATTTATCCCGGCTATTGCTTCAAGGCGGTGGAAGGCATGTTTACAAACTTCCATATGCCCCGAACGACCATGCTGATGATGATCAGCGCGATGGTGGGACGCGAGGCTGTGATGAATGCGTATAAGGAAGCGGTCAGCGAGCAATACCGGTTTTTATCTTTCGGCGATTCGATGCTGATTTTGTGACCATTGACGTAAGAGGCAGACGCGATGCAGGGGTATCATGACCCTTGCTGTCGCGATTGAGGTACGGGTTGAAAAAGAAGGAATTTGATCCACTGGAATATATCGAACAAGGGTTTTTGGACAACCGTCCCAAGAGCGGGCAACCCCCGAGAACAGTGGATACAGACCTGGACGTAGACGTCCCTCGTATCACTGAGTACCTTCGATCTGAACATAAGAACGGCGCATCGACGGCTGTTCTTGAACCACCGAAGAAGTATCGCAAAACAGCGATGCGCGCTCCACGCCCTCGCAAAGCATCCAAGCCCGCGCTCAAGCAGAACGTCCATCCTCGACTCAAGTCGCTTTGGGAATCGATCCCCCGCAACATTGAGTTTCTTTCGGGTTTCTTCGACGATAGTGTGACGGCCAACTATTATGGCGGCGACTTCAAAGAGTCACGCGAAGAATTAATTCTCCGATTGCTCGATCCCGAGCTGAGTTTGGAAGAGAGCAGCCGTCTATTAGGAGTGTGTCCGGCAACGGTTCGTCGGTACACTAATCGAGGATGGCTATCGCATCATCGCACCAAAGGTGGCCAACGACGTTTCCGTTTGAGCGACATCATCCGATTCGTCGAGGAGCACGGACGCTTCCCAGAGGAGTAACTCTGTGAGTCGCGAGAAGTTGCGGATCGCGATCTTCTCCGATAGCGCTCTTCCCATCCTGAATGGCGTGAGCATCAGCATTGATGCACTCGTGCGTGGCCTGCGCAATGCCGGACATTCCGTCCACGTTTACACCGCCGCCGCTCCAGGATACAAAGATTCCGATCCAAACACCTACCGCTTTTGGGCGATGGAAACGCCTTGGACCAAGGGCTACCCGCTCGTCGGCCCGTTCGTGCACGGGATCCTTGGCGAGTTTCGAAAGAACACTTACGATGTGATCCACACGCACACACCGTTCACTGTTGGCTTCATGGGCCTCAGATGGGCGGATTCCCACGAAATCCCCATCGTTTCGACTTACCACACGCTCTATGATCGCTACGCCCACTACATCCCCTTCTTTCCACGGCGATATGTCCGGTTCAAAATCGCGAAACATACGAGCTTCTACTACAACTCGGTACGGCACGTGATCGTCCCCAGCGAAGCCGCCAAAAAGTGGCTCAGACGACACGCGGTCACCACCCCAATCAAAGTCATTCCTACGGGAGCCCCAGATCGGCAGATGATTGACCGGTCCGAGGCAAGGGCTCGGCTAGGCATCCATCCAGTCGAGCTAGTAATGCTCTATGTGGGGCGTATCGCAAAAGAGAAGAACCTAAGCACCCTCTTCGAGATGGCAGCTCTCGCTATGCGTGAAGAGCCCAACCTGCGGCTCATCCTGGTTGGCGATGGACCTTACCGCGAAGAAGCACGCGAGATGGTGCGAGGCCTTGGCATCGGCGACCGCGTTCGTTTTGCGGGGTTCTTGCCGCGCGCAGAAGTGGATCAGTTCTACTCCGCCGCCGACCTCTTCGTTTTTAGCTCGATTTCGGAGACGCAGGGTTTAGTGCTGCAAGAGGCGATGACCTATGGCGTGCCCGCAGTTGCGGTTGTAGGCGGTGGGGCAAGTGAGACCATCGTGCCCGATGTGAACGGCTACACCGTGAAGAACGATCCGACCGAGTTTGCCGGAACGATCCTTAAAGTACTGAACGACGAAAAGCTGTACGCCAAGCTCTCACAAGGGTCGCTCCAAACGGTCCGTGGGCGTGGGTCAGAAGCTATGGTCGAGTCCGTAGTTGAGGTCTATCGGCGGGCGATGCGGATACCCACTGAGAAGTCGAAGGGAGGGCGTCTTGTCCCAGTCTAAGCCGAATGCGTCTGATGCTGACGCGGTGCCCCAAGTCGACCAGACGAATTCTCGTCCCGACCCAACGATGCCTGGCGGCATCGCGATTTTCTTTATCACTTTGGGCTCGCTCGCGCTGCTCCGCGTCGGCCTTGGATACATTACATTCCCCGAAGCAGTCCTACTCCCAATCAATGTCCTGCTTACCGCGATCTTCATGGGCGCTCCCATCCTTGCGCTCTTTTACGCGGCAAATGCCCACTGGAAGAAGTCAACCGCCCTGCTTTTTGTGGCGGGTGGATTAGCGACACATCTCGGTTTGTTCTTCCTCGACAAGCAGCTCACCGGAGGGCACGGCCCGATATCAGGCGCCCTCGGCGCGATCTCCCAAGCTGGCCTAAGCACGTGGTGCATTGGACTTGGGGCGTTATTGACGACGATGCTCAAAGATCGGAATCTCCTGATTCCGGTCAGCATATTCCTTGCGGCTTACGACGCTTTCTTGGTCCTGACCCCGGTCGGCTTTACCCAGGTCATCTTACAGAAGATGCCCAACGCCCTTCCGTCCGTGGCGATGCAAATCCCAGCTGCCATCGCAAACACCTCGGCACAGCCGCCCGGCGGGAAAGCAGCGATAGGCGGCTACGTCGGACCTGCTGACCTTGTGTTCATGGGGATGTTCTTCGTCGCGCTGTTCCGGTTCAAGATGAAGACAAGGCTCACCCTAACGGTGATGATTCCTGTCCTGGTCGCATACATGGGCCTTGTCGGCTTGACCAGTATGCCTTTGCCCGCGATGGTGCCGATAGGCTTGGTCATCCTCATCGTGAACTGGAGTGAAATCAGACTAACGAAGCAGGAATGGATATCCACTGCCGCCTTAACCCTACTATGTGGTTTGCTTCTCGGCTGGTCGGCTACTCAGCCAAAGCCAAAGCCGCTAATTGAGATTTTGCCTGAGGTCCCCGGCCAAGAAGCTGAAGGATCGGTAAGCTCGCCCGAGACAACTTCGCCCAATCAACCCCCGTCTGGACCCCCGAACGCTCCATAAAGTAAACCAAGTCTTCCGTGCTCAGGTTGCCGCCAGCCCCCTTCGCATAAGGGCATCCGCCAAGCCCAGCTGCGCTTGCGTCGAAGGTGGAGTAAACGTTCCACTCGAGTGTCGTCGCAACATTCGCAATTGCGGTTCCCCGAGTGTCGTGAAAGTGCCAAGCGATCTTGCCAAGGTCGCCCGAAAAGCCATCGCGCAACTCTTGGCAGAGACGATTGACTTCGGCTGGAACGGCAACACCGAGCGTATCGCCCAGACTAATCTCATCAACTCCAAGGTCATGCAGCGCGTTGGCAACGGCGACCGTGGTCGCAGGGTCGATCCTCCCCGCAATGGGACACTCAAACGCCGTACTGACGTACCCCCTGACCCAGCCTTTTGGATGAACGGCTCGGAACGTTGCAATCACTTCCTCAAAGACTTGAAGGGATTGCTCGACCGACATGTTGATGTTCTTCTGCGTGAACGCGTCGCTAGCAGCGGTGAACAGGGCGATCCTGTCGCATCCAACCTCCATAGCCCGCTCAAGCCCGCGCACATTTGGGACGAGAGCGCTAAACCGCGCACCAGACGGAAGCTGGGGCCAGAGTTCGGCAGCATCGGCAAGCTGGGGAACCCATTTCGGGGAAACGAAGCTTGTAGCCTCGATCTCGGTCAGCCCAGCATCAATCAAGTTTTGGATAAAGGCCAGCTTGACATCGGTGGGGATCGGTGTAGCCTCATTCTGTAAACCGTCCCTTGGGCCAACCTCTACGATGCGGATCATAGTTTGAATGTACTTGATTTGTGAGCTGGAGCCGTAAGGACCGTAAGGATCGTAAAGCGTCAGGAACAACATGAACGGGACTGGGGCACCATCTCAGGGAGTGGGTTTGAGTGACGAGCGTTGAGCTTGTAGCTTCGCCATAACCCGATTCCGATACTCTGTGCTCTTCTTTACTCCTTACAATCCTTACGATCCTTACGATCCTTACAATCCCTGCCCATTACGCCCCTGCCTCCCGACTGGTAGAATAGAGGCCCATGTCCGAACTGCAGCTCGATCAAATCCGGCACGCGCTCACCGTTGCGCGGCAGCTTGGGTGTACAGAGGTTGAACTGGAGGCTGGTGACCTGGAGTTTAGCGCTCGGCTAAGCGCAAAGAGAGCGAATCCAGCAGTAACTTCACCCGATCCGGCTCGTGATGTGATGACCTCCCCCGAATCGCCCTTCAGGGAGATTACTGCACCCTGCGTCGGTTACTATCAGGATGGAAAGACCCCCCTGAAAGCAGGCGATGAGATCAAAGTTGGCGATTTGGTGGGTGTGGTTTCGGCTCTCGGGTTAGGGAACGACGTGGAGTCTTCGTTCTCGGGAACGATCGAAGAGGTGTTAGTCAAGGATGGCGATCCGGTCGAATACGGGCAAGCGCTTGCCCGTGTGAGGAGCTAACAATGAAAACCAAACGTGGATTTGGCCTGGTTGAAATTTTGGTTGTGATCGGGATTCTCGCACTCTTGGCGGGTGCGATGTACATGGGCTTTGGCAATAACGGCGGAAGCACACGCGCCGATGGAAAGGGCAACACCATCATCGGCAAGTCGATGTATAAGGCAAAAGACGAGGTGTGCAGAAACAATCTCCGCCAATTGCGCCTTGGAATCGAAGCGCGGCACACGACTGACGATATGTATCCGGTGAAGCTCGAAGAGCTTCGCATAGGCAACGATTTCTATAGTTGTGCAGTCGGGCAGGAGCCGTACGAATACGACCCAGAGACGGGCGAGGTGAAGTGTCCGCATGCCGGGCATGAGAAGTATTGATGTTTAAGACAGTCCTCATCGCAAACCGTGGCGAAATCGCATGCCGCGTCATCCGTGCATGCCGCGAACTCGGCATCAATAGCGTCGCGATCTATTCGCAGGCGGACAGGGATAGCCTGCATGTGAAACTCGCCGACCAGGCGATTTGCGTTGGGCATGGCACGAACACCGATTCGTATCTGAACTTAGCCAACGTCTTGATGGCGGCGCGCATCTCGGAAGCAGATGCCGTTCACCCAGGCTACGGTTACTTCAGCGAGCGCTCTCAGTTTGCCGAGGCTCTCGGACAGATTGGAGTGACCTTCATCGGTCCACCCCCCGCAGCAATCGAGGGCATGGGCGATAAAGCCAAGGCCAAGCAAGCGGCAATTGCTTCGAACTGCCCAGTCGTTCCTGGCTCCGATGGCCCCGTTGCCACCGATCAAGATGCCCTCAAAGTCGCCGACCAAATCGGCTATCCGGTTCTGCTCAAGGCTGTAGCTGGCGGAGGGGGCCGCGGCATCCGCCGTGTCGATAGCCCCGAAGAGCTTGCCGGGGCTTGGCGCACGGCCCAGGCCGAAGCAGCCGCTAGCTTTGGCAGCGACGAAATGCTTGTTGAGAAGTGCGTCCTGCGTCCAAGGCACGTCGAGATTCAGCTAATCGGTGACCAGCACGGGAATCTGGTCTACCTCGGCGAGCGCGAATGCTCTGTCCAAAACCTTCGACACCAGAAGATCGTCGAAGAAGCGCCCTACGCTCAGCTCCCTGCCGAAGTGCGAAAATCGATGGGCGAAGCTGCGGTCCGGGTGGCCTGGAGCGTGGGCTATCAAAACGCGGGGACGGTCGAATTCCTCGTCGATGACGACTTCAACTACTATTTCTTGGAGATGAATACCCGACTGCAGGTGGAGCACCCAGTAACCGAGGAGATCACCGGAATCGACTTGGTGCATACGATGCTCAAGGTCGCGGCAGGGGACAAGCTTCCGTTCAAACAGGAAGACATTCGGCTCAGTGGACACAGTATCGAGGCCCGAGTCACCGCCCAAGACCCCGACAAGGATTTTGCCCCCAGCACCGGAGCCATTACGATGTGGCGAGCGCCGATGGGACGTGGAGTCCGGATGGAGAGCCATTGTTACGCGGGGTTCTGCGTCAGTCCATATTACGACCCCCTTCTCGCAAAGCTCATCTGTACCGGGAAGGACAGAACCGACGCCGTCAAGAAGCTTCAAGCCGCTCTTCACGAGTTCCACGTCGAAGGCGTCATGACGAATATCCCGTTCTTGCGCAGGCTCGTCGCTCATCCCGACTACGTCGCGGGCAACTTCGCAACCGACTTTGTACCGCGATTCCTCGCGGAGGAAACCGCCGGTGCCCGTTAAGAGTCGGAGAAAAGCCAGAGAGGCCGCACTCCGTGCGATGTACGCGATAGAAATAGGGAAGATCGCCTTGCCTGAGGCGATGATGGAGATGCAGGAACACCTTGAGCTCGACCGCGAGCTTATTTTTTTTGCAGAAGAGCTGGTACGAGGCTTTCAAGAAGGCAAATCCGAAATTGACACGATTGTCAGCGACCACCTGAGCAGCTATAACATGCAGAGGCTGGCAGCCGTGGACAGAAACCTGCTGAGACTCGGCGCTTACGAACTGCTGCACTGTCCGCAGGTGCCGCCCGCAGTCACCCTGAACGAGTACATCGAGATTGCTAAAAAGTACAGCACAGCAGAAAGCGGAAAATTTGTAAACGGCGTCCTCGCGCAGATTTTGAAAGGAAGCCCGAAAGCGGACTGGGCGGGTTCTCCAGCGGAAAAAGAGGCCGTTGAAGAAGCCCCGCCAGAGGTCGAAGCGCCCGTCGCTATTGAAGAGGTAAGGCCGGGTACGCCAGAAGCGGATGAACTGATGAAGATCGGCCTTTGGAAGATCAAATCTGACGAACTGACCCCCGATCCTGAAGTTGTCGAACCGGTGTTAGGCGAGGACAAGGTGGAGGATCAGCCGGAATGAGCGCGCAAATCCTCGACGGCAAAGCCCTTTCCCAACAGATCAGGGCAGAGCTAAAAGAGCGCGTGGCCGTCCTTGCCGCAAAAGGCATCGTTCCCCGGCTGGATGTTCTTGTCGCCGCTCAAGACCCGGCAAGCTGGGCTTATGTTCGCATGAAGCGAAAATGGGCTGAAACGGCTGGGATGCTCGGTGAGATTTATGAGATCGACGAGAACACGACTCAAGAAGAGCTGATCAACCGGATCGAACAGCTCAATGGCGATCCAGACGTCCACGGAGTGCTGATTCAGCACCCTCTGCTAGCGCACCTTGACGAAAAGGCAGCTTTGCTCGTCCTTGGCGCGGAGAAGGATGTCGATGGGATCACTCCCGCGTCGCTCGGGCGCTTGGTCTCTGACCTCCCCGGCTTTCGATGTGCAACCCCCCTCGGCATCATGAAGATGATCGAGCACTACGGCATCGACTGCGCTGGAAAAAACGCGGTGGTTATTGGCAGAAGCGTGATCTTGGGCAAGCCCGCCGCACTAATGCTTTTGCAGAAGAATGCAACCGTAACCATCGCCCACAGCCGAACCCAAAATCTCGCCGACCTTTGTCGCACCGCCGACATTCTTGTCGCTGCCGTGGGCCGAGCCGAAATGGTGAAAGGCGACTGGATCAAGCCTGGGGCCGTGGTCTTTGATGCGGGCTACAACAAGGTCGAAGGACGAACGCACGACGTCGGCGACGTGGATTTTGAGTCGGCAAAAGAGATTGCAAGCTGGATCACGCCGGTCCCTGGTGGAGTTGGCCCGATGACGGTAGCAAGCCTGCTGTCGAATTGTGTGGAAGCCGCAGAACTGGTTGCCTCAAAAAGGTGACTTGGCCTAGGCAACGTGAAAGCAACTTGCCGCAATTCGAAAACGCACTTTTTGGTATCATTCCTGCAACTGTCAGTTTCGGAGAATTTGAGATGAAGAAGATTTTTGTACTTATGTCGATGATGACTCTCGCCGTCAGCTTTGCTGCCGCGCAGGATGACTGTTGCAAAGAAGCCGTGAAGCCCAAGGTTCAAGCGAAGCAGGATTCCTGCTGTGCAGCAGGCAAGCAAGTGAACTCAGAGGAGGCGTTCATGGCTGAGGCTCGCCGAATGATGGCTGCCGCCGAAGCAAAGAAGGAGTGCTGCAAATCGACCGCCGAAAAGCCACAAGCCAAGGGTGAGGGCGATTGCTGCAACGCCAAGGGCGCTGAAGCGAAGTTCAAGGTCTTTGTGGCTGGCGCAGGCTACAAGTTCTTCGGATGCAAAGATTCTGCTGCTGAAGGTCGTGCTGAGCTGTTGGCCAAAGGCGCGATTGTCGGAAAGGTTCAGAAAGTCACTGGCAAAGTGATGATCTAAGCTTGCGAGAATTCAGAAAGCTAAAGAGCCCCCACCGTTGCGGTGGAGGCTCTTTTTGTTGGAGATATGATCTGCTGGCAGAGGCGTTCTTAGTGCGTTGAGGCACCATTTTTCTACCGCGTGTGTTCGCTAATTTGGAGAGAATCATGAAATCAAGCAAAGTGCTTCGGTTGATTGTATGGTGTTTGACCACATGTTTCGCGGTCATCCAGCTAACTGGCTGCGGTGGACTTGACTTCTCACCAGACGGGAAGCGAATCGTGTTCGACACCATCGCTGTCGATGACCTCCTGCCAAACAATGTAAGAGCCGGGTTGGCGGTTGTCAATGTCGATGGTACTGGCCTGAAGCTCTTGCCCAATACTGAGTCGGCAGAGAATGCGCTTTGGTCGCCCACAGGACGTTGGATATCTTACTCGGTTGGCAGTGACACCTTCTTGTTTGATTTAGAAAAGCAGAAATCCAGCTTTCTCATCGCAAATGCTCGAGATCCCCAATGGAACAAGAGCGGAAGCAAACTCATTTGCTTGCGAGCAAATGCCCCAGGTGATGCCGATGTGATTTGGATCGAAGTCCCATCGGGCAGAATCTCGTCTCGCGCCAATCTCCCTCTTAACCTGTTCGATGTGTCCCACGAAGCCTATCTCCCAGGGTCGGACGGACTTGCTGTTGCAGGCAGGGGCACCCTATACATTGCCGAACCAAATCGAGTCCTCAAGATTGCCACCGTCGGTGATATTGTCGGTCTCGCAGCTTCTGTGGACGGGAGAAGAATTGTTTGGGCCAGCGGCACGAAGAACCCAAGACAGACGATTCTCACTCTCTATGAATACGATTTGCGTACAAAGACTACGCGGAGGTTGCCTTTCCCAGACCTCGTCCCAGGCGTCAACACCGGCTTGAAACATGCTCCTGTTGGATTAAGCAGCGTGGGGTTTAGCCCGAATCTTCAGCGCATGGTTGTGACCTGTAAGTACGACATCCCCGATGAAGCACGAAAGTCAAGGAGTATAGGCGCGTTTGCCATAAATATTGATGGTTCTAACCTTGTGACAATGGTTGACGCCGAAAAGGAGTATGCAGACTTGATTGGGCCCGTTTGGTCCCGCGACGGCACAAAAATGGCAACCATCAAAGGCACTACCTTCTACAAGGATGGGGTTGAAGTGTCCCGTGTCCAACTTCAGCTCAGGCAAGCGGACGGCAATCCATTGCAGACTCTTAGCGAATGCTTCATGATAGGAGACCGCAAGGCACAACCACCAAGATAAGCCCAATTCGTACACAGCGAAGAGCCAGACCCTGACCCAACCCAAACCCCTCCCCTACTCCCATCTCGACCTAATTCCGCGAACATCCGTATTTTTGCTTGGTATTTGCAAGCGTACGCGTGGAACACATACTCTGGCGCAGGTGAAGTGAATCTCGTTCGTGGCTACACGAACGGACCGCTACACAGAGGAGATACGACGGTAGGCCCCGTCGGACTGGATGTGGAGTATGGGTTCGGAGAATCTAAAACTTGGGCTGTTAGAGCTATCTGCGGTGCGTGAGCTGGCCAATATCGGCCTGGGCCACGCAATGACCGCACTCACAGAGCTAACCGGCAGGTCGTTCAACATGAGCGTGCCCTATGCCGAGAACGTAGCCCTCACAAACCTTCCCGAAATGTTGGGTGATCGCGACGGCATCAACGTCGGCATCTACATGCCGGTTGAGGGTGATGTCGAAGGCCACATGGCTTTTCTTTTTCCATGGGCCGCCGCGCAGCGCATCTGGAAGATGCTTCTCGGAAGCGCCCCCGAAAGCATCGAAGACGTTTCCGAACTTGAGGCATCGGCAATGCTGGAAGTCGGAAACATCATCAACTCAAGCTTCTTAAACGCGATTTCCGACATGACGAATTATCGACTTCATGCAACTCCTCCATACGTCTCAGTGGACTATGGGGTGAGCATCTTGTCCGCAATCGTGACGGAGGCGAGTTACGAAGAGCACGCCGCGCTTGCGATCGAGACAGATATTTTCGACGACCAGAACGAAGCGAGTGGAATCTTCCTGTACATTCCGACCGTGGGCGGCCTAAAACTGATGTTCAACGCGTTGGGCATCGTGGAGGCTGCGTAGCCATGACGGCTACATCAATCGTCGTGGGGATGGCGGAAATTCACGTGGCCAAGGGGCCGGCAAAATACACTTGTCTCGGGTTAGGCAGCTGCATCGGGCTTTGTGCGCTGGACAAAGTTTCTAACGTAAGTGGGTGCGCACATATCATGCTTCCCGAAGCATATGCCGATAAGTCTATTGAGAGGCCAGGAAAGTTTGCAAATACGGCTGTCCCGGAGCTTCTCACAATGCTTGAAAGGCTTGGAGCACACCGATCGCGCATGGTTTGGGCGATGGCGGGTGGCGCTCAGGTCTTTAAATTTAGCGCCAATACGGCGGGGAAGCTGGATATTGGGGTTCGCAATGCGGAGGCGGTTGAGACACTTTTTAAGAGTCTTGGCCTGAAGTGCATCGCCAGGGAAGTCGGGGGCAATCTCGGCCGAACGGTGATGATGGATGCAGAGACCGGGCTAATTACGGTTCGAACGGTCTCTCTCGGTGAAAAGCCGCTTTGTAACCTGAGGGGATAATCATGGTCCAGCCATCATTCACCATCGAACAAATCGTCGCAAAGACGGCGGACCTGCCAACGATTCCGGCAGCGGCGCTGGCTGTGATGCGCGAGACCAACCGGCCCGAATCCTGTGCCCGAACCGTAGCCCAGCACATCAAGAAAGACCAAGCATTAACGGTGCGCGTCCTTCGACTGGCAAACAGCGCCTATTACGGACTATCACGCCGGGTTGTTGATGTGAACGATGCCGTTGTGATGCTCGGTATGAAGGCCGTCCACAACTTGTCGATGGTCGCCTCTACATATCCTTGGCTAAGTCGTCCGTTAAAAGGCTATGGCCTTGGACCAAAGGAGATGTGGACACATTCGTTCGCCGTCGCTACCGGCAGTGAGCTTGTCGCCAAGCACTCAGGGCGAGTCGATCCTTCAGTCGCATTTACGGCAGGGTTGCTGCATAACGTCGGCAAGGTTGCCCTAAGCATCTGGCTCGAAAATCGGGTTCAGGCGTTTATTGCTTTGGCGATTCGGGACAACCTCACCTTCGACGAGGTTGAGCGCAAAGTGTTGGGATTCGATCACTGCGAAGTTGGTGGCTATCTCGGCGAACTCTGGAATCTTCCAGAGGACATCGTCGCCGCGATTCGATGGCATCACCATCCGAACGAAGCCGATCCGGTGAACCTAACCGTCGATGCCGTCCATATGGGCGACTTCATGACCATGAGCATGGGCTTCGGTCTAGGGGCAGATGGGCTGCGATACGATTTTTGTGAAGATACGATGGTTCGATTGGGCATTCGCCACGACGAACTTGATGAGCTGCTGGGCGCCTTTATCGAGGCATACGAAGATTACGAAAGATTGTTTGAGGGGTTTGATTCGAAATGAAACAGAGAATTTTGGTCTGTGACGACTCTCCGCTGATTCGGAAGATGCTTTCCGAGATCATTGGTGCGGAGGCTGATCTTGAAATCGTGGGCATGGCTCATGACGGCGAGGAGGCGGTAAAGCTCGCCTTGGAACTGAAGCCCGACGTCATCACCATGGACGTCGAGATGCCTCGTAAGTCCGGCCTCGCCGCGCTTCAAGAGATTATGAAAGCGCGTCCAACCCCAATTATCATGGTGAGCAGCATCACCACAAAGGGAGCCGAGGCGACTCTTACCGCCCTTGAGCACGGCGCATACGACTTCGTAGCCAAACCCAGCGGGGGATCAACACTCCACTTCCGACAGGTCCAAGAGGAGCTCCTCGGAAAGATTCGGGCTGCCCTTAGCGCTCGCGTTGGACTAAGACCGGCAATAGCTCTCAAGGCGGGGATGCCCACTCAGAAGACGGACAAAGTTGTCCTGATTGCGAGCTCCACCGGAGGCCCCAAGGCCCTTCAAACACTGTGGCAATCGCTTCCTCAAGGCTTTAATGCGCCGATTCTTATCGTGCAGCACATGCCCGCTGGATTCACGGCAAGCCTTGCCGCGCGGCTGCATCGGCTTGGCACAGTTCCGTGCCGCGAGGCCAAGGCTGGCGATAAGGTCATGCCAGGCGTTGCGCTCATCGCGCCGGGTGGCGTGCATATGAAGGTGGATAAGAACGGAAGCATTATCTTTGAAGATACGCCGACGATACATGGCGTCAAGCCCGCCGCCGACCACCTCTTCATGTCCGCAATCCAGACCTTTGGAGCACGCTGTGTAGGCGTTGTCCTCACGGGTATGGGCCGGGACGGAGCTGCTGGAGCAAAGGCCATCCGCGAAGCTGGCGGCCTTTGCTACGGAGAAAGCCAGGCTACCTGCACGATCTACGGAATGCCAAAAGCAGCATACGAGGTTGGGGGCATCGACGCCGAATTTGGAATTCATGAAATGGGGAGCGCAATCGTTGCATCCCTATCGGGGAGGAAGGCACGTGCATCTTAACGAGCAGGATTGGCAAAGTTTTTATTCGAACTTTAAGCGCGCTGCAAATCTGGACTTAAACCAGTATAAGCAGGAGCAGCTTCGACGACGCATCATCAGCATGGCGGACACAAAGGGCTGCAAGAAGCTTGACGACTTTTGGCTCTATCTAAAGAAGTCACCGGAAAACATCCAGTGGTTTCAAGACAAGATGGCGATCAACGTTTCGGAACTGTTTCGTAACCCAGAGAAGTGGGTCGAGATGCAGGATAAGGTTCTGCCCGAATTGATTCGACGCAACAACAAGCTTAAAGTCTGGAGCGCAGGCTGCAGCTATGGCGCAGAAGCGCACACACTTGCTGCGATCTTGCAGCATAAGTTCAAAGGATTTCACAGCATTGTCGGCTCAGATATCGATGACGCAGCTTTGGCACAAGCTCGAAGCGGTGAGTTCAATGAAGCCGATATGCGTTGTGTACCTGCCGAGATCAAAGGCAAATACTTCACCAAAGAAGGCGATATCTGGCGCGCCAGCCCAGAGATTAAGAAGTGTCTCACCTTTAGAAAGGCAAACCTTCTCGAAGAGCCCTTCGATGCGAATTTTGATCTAATTATGTGCAGAAACGTTGTGATCTACTTCAACGATGATGCCAAAGATAAGCTTTATGAGAGATTTTTCCGGGCTCTGAAGCCCGGAGGCGTCCTATTTGTGGGAAGCACAGAACGCATTTTCAATGGAAAGCAGATTGGCTTTGAACAGCCGATTTCGTTTTTCTACCAGAAACCTATGCACGGAGAAACTGAATGGCGAAACGCATCTTAATCACGGACGATGCCCTCTTTATGAGGGTTACATTGAAGAACATTCTGACTCAGGCAGGATATGAAGTCGTTGGCGAAGCCGCAAACGGCGTCGAATCTGTCCAGCTCTACAAAGAGCTTACGCCTGATGTCGTGACCATGGACATCACCATGCCCGAGATGGACGGTCTGGCTGCTCTCAAAGAGATCAAGTCGCACGACCCGGGCGCTCGAGTAATCATGTGCACCGCAATGGGGCAAAAGAACATGGTGGTCGAGGCAATTCAAGCTGGAGCGAAAGACTTTATCGTCAAACCATTCCAGCCCGATCGAGTTTTGGAGGCTGTCTCGAAAGCAGCTGCGTAAATGTCACGCAGCCGAAGCCAAGGCGATTTGGGTAGGCGTCGGATGTTTGGGTGAGTGAAGTTTATTGTTTGAGGTTTTGTTGACATGAAAGTCGAATATATCAATCCCTTTGCGGAAGCGTGTATGAACGTAATGCAGCAGGTTATCGGGCTAACCCCGGAACGCGGCAACCTTACAGCGCGCCCGCAAATGTTCACAACGCAACAGGTCAACGTCATGTGTGGCGTCACAGGCGCTGTGGAGGGTCTCGTCATCTACGGTCTGTCATCGCACACGGCGGATAAAATCGCCGGTCTGATGATTGGCCAGCCCGTCCAAACGTTTGATCAGCTTGCTGCCAGCGCGATCGCTGAGCTTGGCAACATGATCAGCGGTAACAGCGTTGCCGGTCTAGCCGCCAAAGGCTTCGTTTGCGACATTACGCCGCCCACGATTATTCGTGGTGCGAACGTAAAGATCTCAACTCTGAACATTCCCGCCATCTGCATCCCCTTGCAATTGGCGAATGTGGGGACATTTGAGATCAATATCAGTCTCCAGGAGCGACGGGTCAGCTCCGCCGCGTAGGTTTCCCTAACATAAAGTAATGCGCTCAAGTCGTGAAAACGACTTGAGCGCATTTTCTATTCATCCTTGGGCAGCCAAGCAAACAGATCAATGCCAACTCCGTTCGGGTCCTCAACATGGGCGTATCTTTGCCCCCAGAACGCATCCCAAGGCTCTTTCTGCCCCTTAAAGCCCGCATCGACGATCTGCCGATAAAGCTCGTCCACGTGCTCTGCCGAATCACAAAGAAACGCAAGGCCCGTTCGCCCTTGAGTTTGTCCGTGATACTCCGGATAAAAAGACCGCACCATATCAAGGCTGTCGAGTGCGAATCGCATGCCGTTTGGAAGTCGCGATTCCACGTGGTCCTCACCCTCTGAACCCGGCTCAAACTCTAAACCGAGCATCCTATAAAATCGAATGGAGGCCGTCATGTCCTCTGTGACAACTCCGATTAAGTCCAATTTCAAAGCCATAGCATTCACCGAAAGAATAGTATATATAAGTCTACATATATTGTCAACTATAGAATTGGAAATCGGACATCAGATATCGGAAATCAGCAGGCGTAAAACGTAAACCGGAAACTTGCATTCTCGATTCACATCGTTGAATCATTCACTCGCTGATCGCTGATCGCTGATCGCTGATCGCTGATCGCTGATCGCTGATCGCTGATCGCTGATCGCTGATCGCTGATCGCTGATCGCTGATCGCTGATCGCTGATCGCTGATCGCTGATCGCTGAATTCAACCATCCATCCGGTCGATAACCTGCTTCAACGTGGGCCATGAGCTTCGAAGATCGGCCGCAAGGGGAAGGTTGGCCCGCGCGATATCGATCAAATCCAAGTCAATCTCACCCATCAGCAGATGTTCTTCGATTATCGGCGACTCGGCAATGAGGTCGCCTGTCGGGCCGTACACCAAGCTGCCCCCAATAAATCCCTTGCCCCCTTCAAATCCTGCGAGTTGACAGTTGACGGCAAAGACGCGGTGCTCCTCCGCAGTCCCTCGAATCATCCGGCGATAACGGTCGTGGTTGTCCACGTCCTCGCCCCAGAATCCTCTGCCGGGGGACGCGCTAAGCACCAAGATCATCCTCGCCCCATCCAGTGCAGTCAAGGTTGCGCTGATGGAGTGCCATACGTCTTCGCAGATGAGCATCCCCACTTTGCCAAAGCGCGTCTCGAATGCTCCGAACTCAGTCCCCCGAGTTACATACCGTTCGTCATCGAACACCCCGTAGGTCGCCAAAAAGAACTTCCGATAAGCGCCACGCAGCGTCGAAGCCTCAGGCGAGAACTCGATATAGGCAGCGCTGTTGTAAAGGGTTCCATTGTCCGTTTCATAAAACCCAATGACTGCGTCCACAGATTTCGTGAGTCTTGATGAAAGGCGCGTGGCTAACTCTGCCCGAAGGCTCTCCGTTGTGATAGAGAGTTCAAAGGTGGCAGATTGGACGATGTAGCCCGTCGTTGCCGTTTCTGGAAAGACGACAAGGTCAGCCCCCTCTTCGGCAGCTTGCACGATCGTATCGGCGATCACGTCGAGATTGGCAGAAAGCTGGCCTTTCTTCGGCGCGATCTGCGCGCAAGCTACGGTGAGGTTCATGCCTGGAGTGTACTTAGGAGTGCACACTGCAGGCAGGGCCTATCGCTTCATTGCCCTAGATGAAGGGGAAGGGAGTGGTGCAGTCTTTTGTGGTGCAGGCATCTTGCTTGCGCCGAGAGCATAGCATGTCCTCAGCCCAGCAATCCTGCCGCCATCGCCGTAATTCCCAAATCCCAAATCCAAAATCTAAAATCCAAAATCTAAAATCCTGCCGGTAGCTTCCAACCGAGGCTCTTCACGCAGAAAGCCCACTTATCGGCCACTTCTTCGATGATCTTGGAAGTCGGCTTTCCTGCGCCGTGCCCTGCTTGGGTCTCCACCCGAATCAGGATCGGATTCGGCCCCGACTGCGCCCACTGAAGCTCAGAAGCGAACTTGAAGCTATGCAGGGGCACAACCCGGTCGTCATGATCACCCGTAGCGATCAAGGTTGGCGGGTAGCTTGTGCCCTTCTTGACATTGTGATAAGGCGAATACTTGATCGAAACATCGAAGTCCTCCTTCTTATCGGGGTCGCCATAGTCGCTCTTCCAAGCCCAACCAATGGTGAACTTGTGGAACCGGAGCATATCCAGCACTCCAACATCGCATAGGACAGCTCCCCAAAGGTCAGGCCGCTGTGTCATCACCGCGCCCATCAAGAGCCCTCCGTTTGAGCCACCGTTAATCGCAAGCTTGGGGGTCGAGGTGTACTTTTGATCGATCAGCCACTCACCTGCCGCGATGAAGTCGTCAAAGGTGTTTTGTTTGTTCTTCAGCCGACCGCCATCGTGCCAAGCCTTGCCGTACTCGCCGCCACCACGAATACACGCGACGGCCGAGATTCCACCCATCTCCATCCACACCAAGCGAGAAACCGAGAAGAATGGCGTTTGCGAGATATTGAATCCGCCATAGGCATAGAGCAGAGTTGGGTTCGACCCATCCATTTTCAAGCCTTTCTTGTACGTGAGGAACATCGGGACTCGGGTTCCATCCTTGCTGTTGTAGAAGACCTGCTTCGTCTCAAACTTGTCGGGATCAAAGTCCACCGTCGGTTGAAAGACCTTTGTGCTCTTCGCCGTCTTCACGTTGTAGCGGAAGATCGTGGACGGGTAGCCAAAGCTGGCATAGCTATAGAAGAATTCTGTGTCGTCGGACTTTCCGTCAAAAATCCCCGCGCTTCCGATTCCCGGAAGATCAACCTCGCCTTCCGGTTTTCCTTTAATGGAGAACACCCGAACAGCAGAGTGGGCGTCGCTAAGGTAGCTCGCAAAGAATTTTCTTCCGATCAGGTTCACCCCAACGAGCGTTTCTTTCGACGAAGGGATAACAGTGGTCCAGTTCTTTCGGTCCGGCTTGCGAACGTCGATGGAGATCAAAGCTCCAAGGGCAGCATTCTTGTCCGTAAAGAAGAAGAAGACAGGGCCAGAGTTGCCAACGAAACTGTACTGTGCGTCGAATCCCTTCAGCAGTTCGACAACCTTCCCGTTCTTGCTTTGTAGGTCCTTGTAGAAAATCTGGTTCTCGCGGTCTGTCCCTTTCCAAACCGAGAGCACGAGATACTTGCCGTCGTCAGTGACCTCTCCGCCAAAGCCCCATTCCTTTTGGTCCTTGCGCTCGTAAACGAGGACATCTTTGCTTTGGGCGGTGCCCAGCTTGTGATAGTAAATCTTCTGATAGTAGTTCTGCTCGGCAAGCGCTTGGCCCGCCTTGGGCGCATCATAGGCGCTGTAATAGAAGCCCTTGCCGTCCTTATCGAAAGCCGCCCCGCTGAACTTGCTCCAAGAGATGACATCCTTCAGATCCTTGCCGGTATCGATGTTGCGAACGTGCCACTCCTGCCAGTCCGAACCTCCCTTGGAAACGCTGTAAGCGAGCCATTTGCCATCGTCGGAGATCGCCGTTCCGCTCAGGGCGACCGTTCCGTCCTTCGATAGCTTGTTCGGGTCGAGAAGCACCTTGGCCTTTGCTCCGAGCGACTTTGCCCAGTAAAGCACCGATTGATTCTGCAGCCCGTCGTTCTTCGACCAGATGTACTTGTCGCCGACCTTGCTGGCGCTCTCGTAACGTTCAAAGTTAAAGAGTTTCTCATAGCGCTTCCGAATGGCATCACGAGCAGGGATATCGCTCAAGTATTGGCTTGTGACCTTGTTCTGCGCCGCAACCCAGGCTGCGACTTCGGGAGAGTTCATATCCTCCATCCACCGATAAGGGTCCGCTACCTCAACCCCGTGCAGGGTCTCTTTGAAGTCGGTACGTCGAGTTTCGGGATATTGCAGCTGCATAGTAGTTTCTGTAGCGATAGCCGAGCCAGCGAAGGCGGCTAACAGGGCAAGGACTGGTAGTTTCATGGGGTCGTCACCTGAATAAGGTCAGTTTACTTGAGCAGACTTAGGATGGGCATTGGTCTGTCCCAGCCGCAATGAGAAGTCTAGGCAGAGGTCCAGGCCTCATAGAATCGCATTCGCGCAGCCTTGGCCTTTTCTACGCAACCCTCACCGACCGCATTGAGGTGCCCCATCTTTCGCCCCGGCCTCGACTCGGCCTTGCCATACCAGTGGAAACGAATGCTCGGATCCTCCAAGACGGCTGTGAGCCCGCAACGAAAGTCATTCGCTCCCGCTTGTCCAAGGAGGTTCGCCATGCAAACGTCGTTGCCTTGTGGCCTTACTGTCGGCAGTCCCATCGCCAGCCGCACATGCTGCTCAAACTGAGTGATGCCACCCCAATCGAGGGTGTAATGTCCGGTGTTGTGGGGACGTGGGGCAAGCTCGTTGATCAGGAACTGCCCATCTTCCAATTCAAACATTTCGACTCCAAACAGACCATAGCCGCCAACTGCCTCAACCGCGGCGATGGCGACAGGAGTGGCGTCAACTCCGCTCGGGAAGACGAGGTCGCAAACGTGGTTGGTCTGGATGGTCTCCATCGTTGGAAAGGCTCCCGCGCCCCACTCCGAGATATAAACCATGGCCGCAACTTCGCGCTTGAAGGGCACAAAATCCTCAGCAAGCCAACCACCCTTCCCCCAAAGATCGCGATAAGAATCGAACTCGTCGCGAGTCTTTGCGTAGCGGGTTCCCTTGCCGTCATAGCCGCCAAATCGCGCCTTCAGGACCATAGGAAAGCCAATCGTTTCAATCGCCTGTTCGCCGTCGCTTTCAATGGCAAGGGCATTTGGCGAAGGCACCCCGGCCTGTTTCATCGCGTGGCGCTGGAGTAGTTTGTCCTGAATAATCTCAAGCGTTTCGATGCGAGGAACGATATCGTGGGCGTTAAACTTGGCTATCTCGCAGGCCTCACGGATGGCGTCAGCCGGGATGAATTCGTTTTCAAGGGTGACGCGGCGGCTCACTTGAAGAACCTCGGCGACCTTTTTAGGGTCGTCCAACTTTCCTATGATCGCTTCGGCTATCTGCGATGCCGGAGTATCTTCGCCTGGGTCAAGCGAGATGCACTTCAAGCCCATCCGTTGGGCAGCCTGAATCGACATTCGGGCGAGTTGCCCGCCACCGAGAAATCCGAGATCGAAGTCTTTATGTGACATGAGCTGAAGTTACGAAAGAAGGTACCAGCATCCGATAGCCGGTCTCAGGCCAAGGATCACGGATCGCTTACTTCTGCCTCTTCTTCAACCGCATCCACAATCTGACTCTTGTTCACAGTCAAATGAGTTGCCGTGTCCATATCCCGTTGACGGATAACCCCGATCAGTTCAGTCTCCGCGAACTGCACTCCCGCCTTGCCCGCTTCTTCTATGATCAATTCAACAATCGGATCAACCGGAGTGAGATCGGGAAGGGTCAAATTCAACGACACCTGACTCAGCTCTCTGCTTGCCAAGTAAAGGCCGAGCGCACGCACCCCCAAAAAGCGCTCGTCGCCCTCACGGCGCAACCCACGTATCTTGCGAGCGGTGCGTTCGGCAAAGCTGCCATCGTCGTGCTTAAAATCAACATTCATCGCGATCAAGAAATCGCGAACGCCCATCACGGTCACACCAAGTCTGGGGTGGGCGCGAACTGGACCGTAATCCGGGTTCAACTCTTGGTCGAAGAGTCCTCCGAAACCGCCCTTGCGCAAGCTCGGCAGGTCCGCTTCATGACGCCCCCGTTCTGATTTCTCATAAAGAAAAACGGGCAAATCATACGTGGTCGCAATTTCCTCTGCGAAGCGATCGACCATCTCTTGAAGGTCAGTTGCGCTGAGGCTCAACTCGTTCTCAAGCACCACGAAGGGGCAAACGTCAAGAGCTCCGACCCTTGGGTGAACGCCAATATGTCGGTTCAGATCGACAACGTCAAATGCCTCTTCGCACAGAGTCAGCAGCGTCTTCAAGACCCTTTCGGGTGGCCCACTAAACGCCGATACAGTGCGGTTATGGTCGATATCGGAGTCGCAAAAATGAAGTCTGTGGCCGTCGCAGAGGATCGTGTCCTGGAAGGTCTGAAGGAGCCGGCGGTCGCGGCCGAAAGACCAGTTCGGGACGGTGAGCAGACGGGACATTTTTTCACATGCCTACGATGTTGTATCCGTTATCAATATAGATGACCTGTCCAGAGACTCCCTTGCCGAGGTCACTCAAGAGATAGACGGCTGATCCAGCCACCTCATCTTGCCCAAATTCACGTTTTAGCGGCGCACGCTCATGAACGTACTCGATCATTCCCAGCAGCCCTTTCACGCCACGAGCAGCCACGGTATTGATCGGCCCTGGGCTCAGAGTGTTTACGCGAATGCCGCGTACACCCAAATCGACAGCCAGATAGCGAACCGACGCCTCCAGAGCGGCCTTGGCAACGCCCATGACGTTGTAGTTTCCGACCGCACGGACCGAGCCGAGGTAGCTCATCGTCAGCACGCTGGCATCGTCATTGAGGATAGGCTCAAGCGTGTGACACAGCTTCACGAGGGAATAAGCAGAGACATCAAGCGCCGTCTTGAATCCCTCGCGGGAAGTCTCGATAAAACGTCCGGCAAGGTCTTCACGGTTGGCAAAGGCGGCGGAATGAACGAGGAAGTCAAGCTTCCCATACTTTGCCGCCGCAGCATCTCGTAGCGCTTCCAGCTGATCGTCAAACGAAAAGTCGATCATGAAGGGGGTCATGCGCTCGAAGCCGGAAGCAAGCTCTCCGACCTTTTCCATCATGCGTTCGTTTTGCGCGCCGACGCCTACATCGGCGCCGTGATTGTGCGCATGTTCGGCTATCGCCCAGCCGATGGAGTTCTTGTTCGTGACGTTGAGGACGAGACCCTTCTTACCTGCAAGAAGCATGCCCCGAGTATAGCGGAAAAGCGGGCGCTTAGGCCGCCCGCTTTGCTTTCGAAGATTCTGGATTAGGCTTCGGACTTGCGCTCTCGATGAGCTGCTCTGCCGACTTTCCATTCTCTGGGAAAGAGGAGTGCAGAACTTCGATGCGCACCTGTCCGGCTTGTGCCAAACGATCAGACATCCATGCTTCGATCTTTTGCGTCAATCGCTGACGGACGATCAGAGCGTTCGTTCCTGTCGCAGGCAGAATGATTCCGAACGTTGACGCCCCGCATCGACAGACCAAGTCGAGTCGTCGAATCTGACCCTTCAAGAAGTCAGCAATGTCAGCCAGGAAGTCCGTGACGCTGTCGGGACCATAGAAAGCGCGCATCGACTCCAGTCCTGTAACGTGGACCATGGTCAGAGCTACCGCGCCGCCTTCAGACGAAGCGCGATGAACCTCTTCCTGCAATCGAGAGTTGAAGTACCCTTCGGTATAGACTCCAAGTTCGGGGTCGATCACATCGTAATCCAGTTCCGAAGCCTGTCGTCGCAGAACTCGATCCTTAACTTCCTCAGCCGACATAATCTTGCGCAGCTTTGCAAGCGACTGTCGCAGGATGTGCGAAACATAGTTGCACGAGATTCCAAGCTTGCTCGCAATCTCAGTCTGGTTCATGGCATCGAAGTGAAAATGCACGAGAACCTGGCGCTCAAGATCGCGAAGTTGGGCCATCGCACTTTCCAGCAGAACTCTGTCCTCAACGCTCAGCTGCTCAGGGCAGAAGTCGGAAGCATCAAGCCTCTCGACATCGGCATCGGAGTCGTCGTCAGTCGGCGCTGAATCCAAGGAAGCCACTTTAAGAAGCTCTTGAGTTTGGAACACCTCGCGGATGGCAGTTTCGCTAACCCCGATCTCTTCCGCAATCTCAGCCTCGCTGGGGTTGCGTCCAAGATTCTGCTGCAAAATTCCCGCAGCGCGGTTCACCTTGTGCCGCAACTCTTGCAGCCAAGCGGGTTGGCGAATCGTTTGGGAACGATCGCGTAAATAGTGCTTTATTTCTCCGGCGACAAGATAGGTGGCGTACGTCGTAAAACGAACACCTGCCGTCGGATCGAACTTAGATAATGCGTTGAGCAGTCCGATAAACCCAACTTGTACAAGGTCCTCTTGGGGCTCAAGTCCGCTGAAGCGTCGGGCGACGCGCTCAACGAGGCTCCCATAGTGGACAAGAATTAAGTCTTTAAGATCGGCACGAGGATTATCCAAGTACCGTAAGACCAAACTTTCAGGATCTTCATTTAGACCAAATGCCTGCGACATTCATCACTCCATTGATGTTCTGACCAGTGTCTGCTATCCTTGCTGACACTCGAAGGCTACATCTGCCTTCTCTACCACTATTTGACTTTTGAGAGTGGCCGCTCCCCAATCTATGATCGGCTTCTCCCTCTTGCTACAATTATCAGTGCAATTCTCCGATCTTCGGTTCTTCCCCATCCTAGGGTTTCTCCGGCAATCGGACCGAGGCAGCAGCAATCTGCTGCCCCGAAAATCGTTCTACTTCACGCTGTTGACGAGCTTGAAGATCGGCGTCATAACCGAGATCGCAATAAATCCGACGACGCATCCCATAAAGATGATGAGCATCGGTTCGATCATCGAGGTCAGTCCCTTTACCGTGGCTTCAACCTCGCTGTCGTAAAAGTCGCCAACCTTGACGAGCATCTCCGACAGGCGTCCTGACTCTTCACCGATGTCGATCATGGTCGTAACCATGGTCGGGAAGAGCTTCGACTCGGTGAGCGGTGCGGAGAGCTTCTGCCCTTCGCGGATCGCTTCTCGAGTTGTGTCGATAGCCTCGCTCAAAACGACATTGCCCAGGGTTTCGCCGACGATCTCAAGGCTCCGCATGATCGGAACACCCGAGTTAATCAACGTTCCGAAAGTTCGGGAGAATCGGGCGACGCTCATCTTGAGCGTCAACTCTCCCACAATCGGAATCCTAAGCTTGATCGTATCAAGCTGATACCGGCCCTTGGGCGTCTTGCCCCAGGCCTTGAGGCCAAAAAATGTTCCGACGGCGGCCATGACGATCACATACCAGAACTGGTTCATGAAGTCGCCGATGGCAAACAGGCCAGCGGTGACGGGCGGAAGTTCGACGTCCATACCCGTGAAAATCTCTTTAAACTTCGGCAAAACGAAGCTAAACAGAGCAAAGAGCATGACGACGGAGAAGCAAAGGACGAGGACGGGATACATCATCGCCGCCTTGATCTTGCCTCGGATTTCGTTCTCATACTCCAAGAAGCCTGCCAGACGGTCGAGGATCTCATCCAAAATACCGCCGAGCTCAGCCGCTCGAATCATGTTCACAAAGAGCTTGTTGAACACGACCGGATGCTTCACCATCGCTTCGTTCAGGGCTGTACCCCCTTTAACGTCCAGACTCATCTGCTCAATGGCTTGCTTCAAAGTTGGGTCTTTGCACTGCCCAGCCAGAATGTCCAGACATCGAAGAATGGGAATACCGGCGTCGATCATCGTTGCGAACTGTCGCGAAAAGACGACGAGGCTCTTTGGCTTCATCTTCTTCTTGCCGTAAGATTTGGCGACCTTCGCCTTCTTCGATGTTTTGATGTCGGTACAGTGCAGCGACATGTCGCGCAGCTTGGCAAGCACGAGAGACTCGCTCTCTGCCTCCATCACCGACTTTACGGTTCGACCTCCGGCATCAACCGCCGTGTAAGCGTACAATGGCATTCCTTTCTCCTGGGTACAGCAGCCCCGCCGATCATGTTCGGCGTAACCTACATAAGTGATTCTCGGCAAACGGCATTCGGAAGCCCACGCGAAATACCAGGAGTTTTTCAAAAAACAGCATTCTGGCAAATATACGTTAGCCCCTTTCCTGCCAGAATTTGAACCTGACGTACGATTGGCGGCACGTTCCAAATCCCTATGAAATCGAGTTTTCCACACGGTCCCACCCTGTCTCTTGAAGAAGGGTTGACGGTGCTGCGTACAGCATTTGGTGAGGAAGCAGACTTTAGGGACGGTCAATGGGAAGCGATCACCAAGACTCTTCAGCCGACTTCTCGCCTCCTCGTCGTCGAAAGTACGGGTTGGGGGAAGAGCGCGGTCTACTTCTTGGCGACCCTTGCTCTGCGCCGTCAAGGCTCGATGGCGCTGATCGTCAGCCCACTGCTTGCCCTCATGCGCAACCAGCTTGAGCTTGCCGAAAAAATGGGAGTTCGTGCGGCGGCGATCAACTCAGCTAACGTCAAGGACTGGGAAGGGGTCGAAGCCCGAATCTTGACAGGCGAAGTCGATGCTCTTTTCGTCTCTCCCGAGCGTCTCGCCAACGAGCGCTTTCGCTCCAAAATTCTCGGTTCCATCATTCCAAAAGTCGGGCTGTTGGTGATTGACGAGGCCCATTGTGTGAGCGATTGGGGACACGACTTCCGACCGGATTACAAGCGCGTCATGCGCATCGTGCCCGACCTACCCTCGTCTGCATCGGTCCTCGCCACAACCGCCACCGCAAACGAGCGTGTCATCCAAGACCTGAAATCACAATTTGGCGAAACGCTGCAGATTCAACGCGGCAAGTTAATGAGAAAAAGCATCCGGCTCTCTGCGTTCGACCTCCCGTTGCCTGAACAGAGGCTTGCATGGCTTGCCAAGTATCTGCCTCGCTTCGACGGAACCGGCATCGTCTACACCCTCACCATTCACGATGCCGAAATGGTGTCCGCGTGGCTAAAGCAACAGGGCCATGAAGTGGAGGCGTACCACGGAGTGCTTGACCCTGAAGAACGACTGCGTCTGGAAGACGCCTTCTCCCAAAATCAGCTCAAAGCGTTAATCGCAACCTCAGCGTTGGGAATGGGTTATGACAAGCCGGACGTTGGGTTTGTCGTCCACTACCAAATGCCCGGATCACCCGTGGCATATTATCAGCAGGTCGGGCGTGCCGGGCGGGGTCTGGAGACGGCCTTTGGTGTGCTGCTCGTGGGCCAGGAGGATGAGGACATCGCCGAGCACTTCCGATCCACATCAAGCCCACCCAAATCCGCCTTCGAAGCGGTCTTCCGAGCTCTGAGCGCAAGTCCGTTGCCCTTGCACGAAATCGTGGAGCAGGCAAGACTCCGGCAAAGCATCGTCCAGCAATGCCTCGACATTTTGGATGCAGAGGGGCATATCCGGTCGGGTCCAGACGGGCATACCCTTTTGCCATCTGTGAGCAGCTTCGACCTCGAAAGAAGTGAGCGAGTACGAGCGCAGCGTGAAGAAGAGATGCAGCAGATGAAGGCCTATGCCCAAACGCAAAAATGCCGGATGGTCTCTCTTGCCCAACTCCTCCACGACGAAGCAAATGAAACGTGCGGTCGCTGCGACAACTGCAAGCCGTTGAGTCCGATCAAGCTCGACGAAGATTTCATCGAGGCCGCGCGCCGATTCATGATGGGCCTCGCCTATGAGATCGAAGCGAAGAAGATGCTTCCCATCGCTCAGGCGAACATGAAATCTCGGCGAATCCCAGCCGAGCAGCAAGTGAGCCCCGGCCTTGCGTTGAGCAGCTATGGCGATCCCGAGTGGGGACGCATGGTACGCGAAGGGAAGTATCAGGAAGATGCGTTCGGAAAGGAGCTGATCGACGCGTCATTGGTGGCATTGCGGCGCTACGAGATCAAACCGGATTGGGTGACGTGGGTCCCCAGCTCGCGGCATCCTCATCTCTTAAAGAGGTTTGCTGAGCAGATTGCCGCCGAGCTTGGCGTGCCTGCGACAGAAGCCGTAACCAAGGTCGAAAGCAACCAGCCCCAAAAGCTCATGCTGAGCACGGCAGCCCAATTCTCCAATGTTTGGGATGCCTTTGAAGTGTCAGGGGCCAGACCTGGGACGGTGCTACTGGTGGACGACGTCGTCGATTCCGGCTGGACTCTCTCGGCGATTGGCCGCAAGCTCCGGCTCGCAGGGGCTGACAAGGTGATCCCCTTCGCGCTGGCAACGGCACGTCCACGGAGGCAGCGATGAGAACACTCTTCACGGTCGCCCTAACGACGCACCTGATCCCAGGCCGGAACTCCGTCCCCCCCAAAATTTGGCGTGAATTGCGAGGCTGTGTAGCCAGTGCGTCCTCCGCCGAGGAGGTCATCGAGTATTCCAACCGAGTCCTAGCCCCCACCGATGCGACGCGAGTCGCCGCCTGTTTTGAGGACCTTCACGAATACGAAGACGCTTTGGCAACTCTGAGTGAGACCGACATCTCTTGCGTGACTGAATTCGACGATAACTATCCGCAAAATTGGATTCGGAAGTTAAGCGGGAAACATCCTGCCGCGATCTTTGGCTCCGGAAATCTCCCCTTGCTCAACGCGCGATCAATCGGTATCGTAGGCTCACGGGCGGTCGACGATGCCGGGGCGGCCTTCGCGCGCCAGGTTTCTCAAGAGGCGGTACGCCTGGGCTTCATTGTGATTTCTGGCGGCGCCAAAGGTGTGGATCAAGTGGCGACAGAAGCCGCAATCGCTGCGGGTGGGGAAGCGGTTGAGATCGTTCCCGATTCCATGCTTCGGCGGGTTCTTGCTGGCCTGTCAGGTCCTAATCGATTGCTAGTCACGCCCTACCAGCCCGATGCTGGATTCTCGGCGGGGAACGCGATGGGCCGCAACAAGTTGATCTATGCGCTGTCGTCAGGAACGGTGGTGGTCTCTTCGAGTCTTGGAACTGGCGGGACGTGGTCAGGCGCAAAAGAGGCGATCATGAAGCGGTTTTGTCCGGTGCTGGTGCGGTCTGCGGAGAATGCACCTCCCGGGAATCGTGCGCTAATAGAGTTGGGGGGCAGGCTTTTGGGGGACGTTGGGGAGTTGGAGGCTGTTCTTGAGAGCAGTGAGCCAGGGGCGTTGTTTTGATGCGAAGGCAGGAAAGTCCGAGTAGGCTCACTCAACTCTCACGCACTCTGCACAAATAGCATTCTCTCCACCCCAACCACGCCCGCACACCCTCGCCGTAGCGCCCGACTTGACCCGTGGGTCTATAATTGCCTGCAAGCTATGGCGGATATCGTTCAGGTCTGGCAAGAGGCTCTCCCCGAAATCAAGAAGAGTGTCACGGGCGTTGGTGTTTGGGCGGCGCTCAACACATGCAGGCCCGTCGCCTTCGAGGAAGGCACCTTCGTGCTTGGCTTGCCGTTCGACGCCACGGAGCTCTCCGGGCATCTGCGTATCCCAGCCACTCAGCGTACGATGGAGGTTCAACTCGCCCAGCTTTTGAACGAACCCGTCAAGGTACGCATCATCGACGGTGTCACTTCAACGGAGTGGGAGCTTGCCAAAAAGCGCGACTCCGAAACAAGACGGCTGCAGGAACACGCCATCGCCAAGGCCCGCGCCGAAAGCGAAGCCCGGATGAGCTGGGAAGGGTTGTACGAGCAGGTGAACCGGCTGTACTCCTCCATCCAGAACAAGTCGCTGCCCCAAAACCGCGCGAAGTTCTACCTTGAGGCGGTCCGTCTACTTGGTGAGGCACGCAAAGCTCAGCCTTCGCATGACGACCTTAGCGAGCGGAACTTTGCTCGATGTATCGAGCGAGTGTCGCAATACAGCGAAGTCAGCAGCACCGTCGTTGCCATTGAGGTCTTGCGCGCCGCAGGCGAGTTGTGATGGCCGAGGTCGTCGTTCTGGGCTCCGGCACAAGCAACGGTGTGCCGATGCTCGGCATGGACTATTCGCCCGATTTCCTCGCTAACCCTAAAAACCACCGCATGCGGTGCAGCATTGTTCTCAAGGGGCCAGAAGGGAATGTGTTGGTGGATTGTTCGCCCGAAATGCGTTTGCAGATGATCCGCGCCGACATCAAGCGCATCGAGGGCGTCATCATCACCCACACCCACGCGGACCACATCATGGGGATGGACGATTTGAGATCGTTTTGCGTGGCTCACCGGATGGATATTCCGGTCTTCACGTACGAGCGATATCAGGACGACATTCGCCGGATCTTCGCCTATGCCTTTCAAGATCACGGAGACCCCGAAATCCTCGTGCCCAGGTTTATCCTCCAAGAGATGCCGCCCGTGCTCGAAATGGCTGGGCTGGAGATCGAACGTCTGGACATCTGGCACGGCGAATGGCCGGTTATCGGGCTAAGGATCAACGATTTTGCTTACCTGACCGATGTGAACCGCATCCCCGACGAAGTCATGGCGAGGCTGTCTGGGCTTGATACTCTCATCCTTGATGCCGTGCGGTACCGGCCCCATCCGAACCACTTTAACTACGATCAGGCGATTGTAGTTGCCCAGACGATTGGCGCAAAGAAAACATACTTCACCCACTTGAGCGCCGACTACGATCACGACATCGTCAATGCCGAATTGCCAAAGGGCATCGAATTGGCATACGATGGGCTATCGATAGGCCTTTGAGCAAAATCTGAGCGATTACTATAGGTTTTTTAGCGAGAAACCTCGCAAAAAGCCTGCACAAACCCTAAAGTAACCTGCGAAAGTTGCCAGGATTTAACGTGAGGCTTAGCCTTGGTTCCGGCGTACGGAGATTGGATCGATGCCTAAACTGATCGGAGGACTGACTGCACTAATAGCTCTATCGGGCGGAATTCTTGCTCAGGTCGATCCTATGACGACGGTCGTCAGAGCGGGTATCGCATTCTTGGTAGCGTACGTTCTCACCATGGTTTGGTATGTTTTCTTTGCAACCCAGGTGCAACCGATCCGATTGAATCCGGTTAAGCGAAGAAAAGCCGACCCAGAGGCCGAGGCAAAGGTAGTCTAGTAATTCTTCGAGTAAAGAATCAAGAAATCTTAAAAGGGTGGAATAAGGTTCATAGAACCTACAAGAGGTGGAGTTAGCGTGGCACTGTCAGCCGAACAACTAAAACGAGCGTGGATCGACTTCAAAGTTTACAAGAGACTTGATGCACGCAGCGAACTGATCAATCATTATGCGTACCTGGTCAAGATCACATCTGGACGTCTGGTAACAAGCTTGCCCGGAGGACTGGATCGTGAAGACCTGATCGGCTCCGGAGTTATAGGATTGATCAAGAGTGTCGATCAGTTTGACCCCACCCGAGACGTAAAGTTTGAAACATATGCGATCGCACTCATTCGTGGCGCGATTCTCGAAATGCTTCGAGATGAAGACTGGGTGCCGCGTTCCATCCGCGAAAAGCTCAAAGCGCTCGACCGTACGGTAATGCGATTGGAGACAACGCTGGGAAGACCCGCCACCGAGAAAGAGATTTCCGACGAGATGGGCATCCCCGCTCAAGACGTATCCGAACTCCTCGTCCGAATGGGCCGCACCAACGTTTACAGCCTCGACGACATTTTGACTACTGGCGACGGCGACGATCATATCCACTTCGTCGAGCTGATCGTCGATGAAGACTCCAATCCAGCCGGAGAGATCGAAGGCCGCGAGGTCCGCCGAGTACTCGCTTCCGGCGTTGACAAGCTTCCCGATCGCGAGCGGCTCGTCGTTGCCCTCTACTACTTCGAAGGTTTGACATTCAAAGAGATCGGCAAAGTGCTGGGCGTGAGCGAGTCTCGCGTTTATCAGCTCCATACACAAGCCATGAACCGGCTTCGAAACCACATGCATTCGGAGGGGACGGTTCCGGCAAGGTAGGTAACAGCCCATGGCTGACATCATCCGTGTTCAGCCGACCACTGCGATACCGAAGGTCCAGAACCAGACCTACAGAGTCCAAGGCTCCGACGGAGCCGAGGATCATCGACGCCAGCATGAGGAGCAAGAAGCGCCTCATGATAAGCTCGAACTTCACGACGAAATCGTCGAGTCCGAAACGCCGCCCGAGACCCTCAATCCACCAACCTCATCTGAGGACAACGGTCTCGATATCGCCGTCTAACTTAGGCGGTGGCACTATTCTTGCCCATCAACGGTTGTAACGTTTGGGTCAGAAGAGAGATATGCCGGTAATTTCACCAGGCTGGTATCCTATTCTGAACTCAATGAAAGAAGGATTAACCTTGATGAAGTACTTGACGATAGCGCTCGCAGCCGGTGCTGCATTGGCGATAGTTGGTTGTGGTTCGAAGGGAGCCGCGCCGTTGGCGACGATCAACGGCGAAGACGTGTTCACCGAAGAGTATTACAAGACTCTTGAGCGATTGCCCACAGTTCGTGTGCAAACCGCGCAAGGTGCGCAGGACGTCCAGGTTTCAGAATCGCTGGCATTTCAAGCCCTCAAGCAGACCGTTTATAACAAGGTCTTGCTGCAGCTTGCAAAGGACGAAGGCGTCTATCCCACCAGCAAAGACATTCTCGACGAACTCGAATTCCAGAAAGAGGTCGATAAGTCGTTCGGGGACCGCCTCAAGCAGTCGGGATTGACCATCGACATGGTGAAAGAGCAGATCCTCATTCAGCTTGCTCAGGAGAAGCTGGTCACAAAGGGCATCAACGTCACCATCCA
This sequence comes from Fimbriimonadaceae bacterium, assembly GCA_019638775.1. Lineage (NCBI taxonomy): Bacteria > Bacillati > Armatimonadota > Fimbriimonadia > Fimbriimonadales > Fimbriimonadaceae > Fimbriimonadaceae bacterium. The sequence continues at coordinate 429,998 of JAHBTD010000003.1, forward strand.
AGACGCTGAGAAGTTCATTAACGACAATCCCAAGCAGTTTATGCAGCCCGCGACGATCAATGCGAGCTGGATCTTTGTCAATTCCGACGCCAAGAAGGCACAGGCCGATCAGGCGCTTTCGACAGGACAAGCTTTTAGCACTGTCGCAATGCAGTACAGCGAAGCGCCCCAAGCCAAAGAGCTCGGTGGACGTTTCCCAGTCGAGAGACTAGATACGGTTGGCCCGCCCTTTGACAAGGTTCTCAAGGAGACCAAAGAAGGAACGATGTCCGAATGGGTCAAGGCAGAGAATTCGTGGGCGAAGTTCTATATCGAGCGACGAACCGAAGAGCGCCCGCTCGTTGTTGACGACCTGCTGAAGCGCCGAGTTCGCCGCCAGCTTGCCCTGCAAAGAGGAGCGCTCGCCGTCGATCTTGAGCGACGCGTCACCGACAAGATCGTAGCCAGCAAAATCACGATCGAAAGGACCGATCTTCAAGAACCCTGGAAGCGTTTGGTCGATGAGGTCAAAAAGCAGCGGGCTACCGTTGGAACCACGGGCCCAACGCCGGGTTCAGAAGCCGGTACACCCCCCGGACAGTAAAGTCTGCTACTTCACCAAATACATCCGTCTCCCCAGAAGTAAATTCTGGGGAGACTTTTTTGGGTTTTGCATGATGAGCGACTCTTCGAACACCGACAATCTCCTATAGAGACACGGTATGCCGTCAGCAATCGAAATCGATAGCATCGGCAGATGCGTGTCCCTAAAATCTCTGAGGAGGGAAGGACGCATTTTGATGCCGATTGATCATCAGTGTGTTCAGAACGGGAATGGGGCTTGAGGAGGCAAAGCCATCCCAGGGTGAACGGGCTATGGCCGAACGAATAAACGAGCTGGAAGGCCAGGTTGCAAGCGCTAAATCGGCGCAGAAGATGCACTGGTATGCCGCACGCAGGTTCGAGGAACTGTTTCATGCAGTTCCGGCAGCGTGCTACACGCATGATGCCTCCGGCAAGATCTACGAGTTCAATCGTGCCGCCGAACACTTGTGGGGTATCGAAGCCTTCGAGATTTTTGAGAAATCGGTTTATGGCAACCTCGTAGGGCCCAAGGCAACCGCGAGCTATATCCAGGTGGTCGAGAGAGTTCTCCGAGGAGAATCCGTCACCGAATTTGAGTGGGAGTTCGATGCCAGAGACGGCACCACCCACTACCTCATCTCCAATTTCTTCCCCGCGCGTAATTTGCAAAACGAGATCGTGTCCGTCAGTTGCGCGACTCTCGACGTTACCCAGATCAAAGTCGGCGAAATCGAGCGATATCGCACGTCAGAATTGGTAAGACAGTTTGTCCAACACTCCCCAGCGCCAATCGCAATGTTCGATACTGACATGCGATTCCTGGTCGCCTCAGATCGCTGGAAATCCGAGTTTATCGGACACGCGATGGAGCTCGAAGGGCAGGAGCTTAAGGACGCAAGCCCGAACCTTGCCGAGCGTTGGCAAACCCAGATCGTAAGAGCGCTCCACGGAGTCGCAAGCTCAAAAGAGGACGATCCGTTTGAGGATGTCGTTACCGGGGGAACCTCCTACTACCGTTGGGATATTCGCCCTTGGAGAGACCAAAGTGGAGAGGTCGGCGGCTGCATTATTCTCTGCGAAGATGTCACAGATCGCTGGCAGGCAAACCAAACAATCCTCGAAGGCAAGGCCAAACTTGCCGAGGCGCAAAGAGTTGCCAAACTTGGCTATTGGAGCTATGACGTCCAGTCGGATCGAGGCGAGTGGGCCGAAGAGCTCTATGCCATCCACGGTCTTGCAAAGCCCGATTGCATTCCACTTGACCAAGAGAAGTTTTTCAGTCTGATTCTTCCAGAGGATGTCGAGCGCGCGAAAACGGTCGTCGAGAAAGCAAAGAAAAGCGAAACAGAGTTCACCCTGGAATATCGCATCCATCGCAGCGACGGCGAAACGCGATATGTCCTTTGCCGCGGTAAAAGCAGGAAAACCCAATCGGGAATGTTGCTCGAAGGCACGGCCCAAGACATCACCGACCTTAAAGAGAACGAGCTTCGACTGATAGAGGCCCAAAGCCGGATCGCATCGTTCATCGCGACGAGCCCAACCATTCTGTACTGCGTCTCGGCGGACGGCACATTCGCCTGCACCTACGTGAGTGAGAACGTTGAGCGGGTTTTGGGATATGCCCCAGAGCAGTTCTGCGGTGATCTCAAGAGTTGGACAGATCGCATCCACCCCAACGATAAAGCGGCCTTTGACACTCAGTGGCAGGGAGTCGCGGAAGGCAAGCCCTTCCGATGCGAGTACCGCTCTGAACACGCCGACGGTTCGTATCGTTGGATCGTCGACGAGATCAATCTGGTCAGAGATTCATCTGGCGACCCCTTCGAGTACGTCGGTTCAAGAACCGACATCACCGAACAAAAGCAAGCCGAGGAGAATCTGCGACTGCTCTCCAGCGTTGCCGAAACATCTTCGAGCGGCATCTTCGTCTTTGACGCCAGCTTCCGACTCAAGTACGTAAACACCGCCTTTGTCAAGCTCGTGTCTTCCGATGCCGAAGACCTGGTGGGCAAATCTGCAGAGGAAATCCTAACGCAGTTCGGCTCCGAGGAGCATGCGATTCGTGTCCTACGGCAAGTCTTTAGAAACCCCAAACCCACCGAGCTTGAACTGAGCGTGAATGACCGTTACGGCGACAAGTATTGGTTCGAACTCGTGCTCAACCCGGTCTTAGACCCCGAAGGAAAGCTAACACACTTTATCGCCGTTGCACACAACATCACCGACCGAAAGCTCGTTGAGCACGAATTGCAAACCGCAAACAAACGGCTTGAGGCGTTGGCATCCACAGACGGCCTGACGGGTGTTCAAAACAACCGCGCATTCAGAGGTTTTCTGGAACTTGAGTTGCAAGCGGCACATGCTGCAAAAAGACCGCTGTCGATTATCCTTCTCGACGTTGACAAGTTCAAAAGCTTCAACGACAGCTTTGGGCATCTTGCTGGTGATGAGGTTCTCAAGGGAGTTGCCGACACTCTCCTCGATGCGTGCCGCGCGGGCGATTTCGTCGCTCGGTACGGTGGCGAAGAGTTCGTGGTTGTCCTGCCAGGAGCGGACGAAGAAAGGGCAATCGCAGCCGCAGAAAGAATTCGCACAGCTATCGAACGGGTGGTTTGGCCTCATCGACAGGTCACCGCCAGCTTTGGCGTCGCGACCGTCGTCGGTCGATGCAAGGATATCGAAAAGATCATCAGCGAAGCCGACAAGGCTCTCTATGCGAGTAAGGACGCCGGACGCAACTGCACGACGCATTTCCGACACTTGGCAAAGAAAGCGGCGTAGAGATTTTCGTTAGAATGCGTTCAGGAGAATGCATTGAACGAAAATCAAAACCCAAAGCTGCTCCAGGATTGGACGCAAGAACTCGACGCGTATCTCATTAGCATCAAATCCAAACGTCGTTCGAGTGACTTCAAAGGTTCCGAACTCGCCGTAGCGGCGATGGAGCGTCAAAAGCCCGCAGACTTTGTCTTATATGGGCCTCGTTCGTGCTTTGTCGAAGTCGACCGAGAGCCTGAAACCGAATCCACTCAACAAGAGATTGCCCTCTATAGGCGCATTCGCGAAATCGAACGACGTCTCGAAGCCAACGAGCGAAAGCGCAGGTGGTTTGAACGTCGGTTTTCGCTTGTGTTTGTACTTGCCGGCATGATCTGGATGTGGATCGCGCAGGGCCAGTTCATACGTTACGACTCAACACTGAGCGAGGTGGACACACGAAGCGTCAACACCCGCAAAGGCTCGCTTGAGCGTGAACAGCAGTTGATTTCCAAGATGACGAATCTGGAAAAGCGAGTGAAAGAGCTGGAGAACCGCTAAGCCTGCGCGAAAAGCGCAAGTGCAGCCGCGCCATATAGCCCCGCATCGGCCCCTAGTGGACTTGGAAGAATATCCGGCTTCACCCATCCCTCAGCAATATCGGAGTTCAAGTTATAGATCATCTCTTGCAGCCAGTCGGAGAGCCCAACCCCACCACCGACAACAATCACATCCGGCATCCACAGCGCGGCAAGAGTTCCGATGGCTGTCCGTGCCGCTTGAACGGCCCTATCTTTTTGCGATTCCGTTGGGGTCGGCGTCAACGCCGCTCCGCCGAGAAGCTCCTCAAATGATTCCGAGCCTGCAAGCAGATCGTTGAGCCGAGGGTACTCACCATAGGGCCCTCTCCAGATAGCTCCGTTCGCGACCAAGCCGCAGCCAACCCCCGTGCCCAGGCTAAGCGTTGCAACCCGCATGCCCGCAAACTGGGGCAGGTTAGCGTGCCCCCAAGCCGTCGCCAAGCCGTCATTGAGGACAACCGTATCAAGCCCATCCCAATCGTAACTTGCGCCTTCGTAATCTGGAATGATCGGCTTCGCTTCAATTACCACCTTAGAAGCGGGATCGACGGTTCCCCCGGTTGAGATTCCGATCCTCCTGACAGAAAACTCACCGGCTTGCTCGCGAATCCAGGCCTCACGTTCTCCTTGCGATTTTGGAAGTGCAATCCGCGACGAAGAAAGCAGTTTCCAATCGCTGCTGAAGTAGCCAAAGCGCAGCCAAGTTCCCCCGATGTCCACTGCCCCAACGTTAGCTTTGCTTCGAGCTGTAGCCGCAACAAACCGGCGAGTCTGCTTTACCGGATCGTTTAGGGCCCCACCGATCACAACCCCAGCTGCCCCAATCCGCAAGGCAGCCTGAGCTTGCCAAGGCTCCTGAAAACGACCTTCTGCCAAGACTGGGGTACTCCCCGCAATGCGCACCGCTTCGCGCAGAAACTCAAGGTCTGGACCGGAACTGCCCCAACTCTCCTGCGTGTATCCGGCGAGCGTCGTGCCGATAATGTCCGCCCCTGCCTCAAGCGCGTGACGAACCGAATCGGGACTGTCGCAATCCGCCATCGCAAGGAGTCCGCGGCGATGTATGTATTCGATAAGGGAACGCAAAGGAGCCCTATCCGGTCGAGCGCGACGTGTTCCATCAAGGGCGATAACTTCGCATCCTTCTTCAATGAGGGCATCGACTTCGGTAACAGTAGGTGTTATATAAACCTCGCTGCCCGCGTAGGCCTGCTTGATCAGGCCGATAACCGGCACCCCCGTGCCACTTTTGATCGCGAGGATGTTCTCAACCCCCTGCAACCGCAGGATTTGCGCACCTTCTTGGAGGCTCGCAAAGGCAAGCCTTAGCAGGGTGAGCGGGTCCTCTGTCGGCGACCCATCGCTTGCTTGTACACTTGCCACGACCGGGCATCGCCGGAGGCTCTCTTCAAACTCTTCAATCCGCATTAGAACAGGCTCTCCTGTTCCGAAACCTGTTCATCCGTGGATGATTCCTTCGCCGGCTCAGCCTCCTGCCCTTCAACCAGAAGCTTCTGTGCTGCTGCCCACGCGCGTGCGATGTCGGCAACCAGCAGAGAGTATCCGCCATCGTGGGTGCTTGAGGATTGCCGAAGGATATATGCCGGATGCAACGCCGCAATAGCCGTCCGAGCGTAGGCACACGGAAAGTACTTCCCGCGCTCTGCCGTGATCTTGAAGTCTTTCTTGATGATCAGCTTTGCGCTCGGCGCTCCGATACAAAGTACAACCTTGGGAGCGATAATCTCAAGCTGGGGTTTAAGCCATTGAGAGCAGGCAAGAACTTCCTCGTCTGTTGGCGGGCGATTGAATGCTTTTCCCTCCCGCCAATCGCATGCCCGACACTTGACCACGTTGCAGATATAAACGATTTCGCGGCTTAACCCATTGTCTCGCAGAGCCCGATCCAGCATCTGCCCAGCACGACCTACAAACGGACGCCCTGTGTGGTCTTCCGTCTCGCCTGGCCCTTCCCCCACCAACACCAACGGAGAAGCTGGATTGCCCTCACCAAAGACGACATTGTTTCTCCGCTCCGCGATGGCACAGGTCTGACAACAAAGCGCCCGCTGTCGTAGTTGGAGGAGGTCTTGAGGCCATCGTTCAAGCGGCAGAGGCTGACTGATTCCTGCGACAGGTGTAATCGCTGCTGTCAACTCGGTATCGGTCGGGCTACTCAACAGTCTCCCCCTCAGCAATCGCTTTCAACCTGTCGTAGCTCTGCTCCAAGGTTTGTGGCAGGACACGCACATCGCCCACCGTCGTCATAAAGTTTGTATCGCCGTTCCAGCGCGGCACCACATGCCAATGAATATGGGAAGGGATACCCGCGCCCGCAGCATGTCCGACGTTGACACCGATATTAAAACCATCCGGCTTGTAGGCCGCTGTCACCCATCGTACACATGCGGCAACCAGCTTGTTGATCTCTAAGAGCTCGGCATCGTCGAGCGCGCCGATGTCGTTCGTATGTTTGTAAGGGGCGATCATCAAGTGCCCGTTGGTATACGGGAAGGCATTCAGCATCACAAAAGCCGTTTTGCCACGCCACAAAATTAGGTTTTCCCGATCGCTATCCTGCTGGGGAAGATCGACGAAAATGCATCCTCCATCGCTTGGAGATGCTTTCTCGATATAGGTGAATCGCCAAGGCGCCCAAAGCCGTTCGGCCATAGATTGTTATAGCACGGGCCGGGTTGTGCGATGTGTTTGCGATCAAGTCGCTTCGGCAAGGATAATCGCTTCCGCAACCTCTCGCATACTCTTCCGGTTGTTCATCGACTGCAACTGAATCCGACGATAGGCCTCGGCCTCGTCGATGCTATGTTGCTTCATCATGATGCCCTTGGCCCGATCAAGGAGCTTTCTCGCTTCAAGCCGTTCCTGCACTCCCGAAAGTTCCTTGTTAAGCTGAAGATGCTGTTCATAGCGCGACCGTGCAACCTCAATGGCAGGCGGTAGATCACTGGGCTTGAACGGCTTCACCAGATAGGCAAACACTCCAGCGTCCTTGGCGCGGTCAATCAACTCTTTATCGCTATATGCGGTCAAAAGGATCGTGGGAGCGAGAGATTCGCTGGCGATTTCGGAAGCCGCGTCGATCCCATCCATAACCGGCATCTTCACATCAAGGATGCAGACGTCAGGTCGAAACTCCCGTGCGCTGCTCAGGGCTTGTAGGCCGTCGCCTGCCTCGGCAACAACCTCATAGTTCATGTTCTCAAGCATCTGCTTGAGGTCAAGCCGAATAATCGGATCGTCGTCAGCTATAAGAACTCGCATCATAGACATTGGCATCACCTTTCTGGGGCACGCCTTTGTGAAGCCCAGTCTTGTCCCTTATTGTACAGTAGCCCGGCAGGAAGTCACGGGACACCAAGAGGCATACTTGGCAACCGAAAGCATGGACGTCTGCCATACTAAATTCATGACCGAAGCCTTGCGGCGGCTTATGAGCGGCGTCATCGATTATGCGGGTCTTTTTCCGCCCGCGAAGCTGGATATGGCCTCTGCTGTAGAGGAGTACTTAAAGGTCATGAATGGGCCGCATCGATGGATGGTGAGCCGGTTCATCTGCCCCGCATCGCGCTTGGACGAACTGGGTGAGATCCTTGTCGAGAAGCCTCAGACAGGCGTTTTTAAGCTTACGCTCACGGGCTCCGGCGGGACCGATCTCGATGCGTTCGAGACCGGTCTGGAATCAGACGCAAAGGCGATGACTGCTTTTGAATCTCAGTTTGGAGAACAAGCCCCCATCGAAGCCCTGGAAATTAGGCTTCCATCCTACAAAGACACCGCTCGCGTGTTCCGAGATCTGCAGTCGTTTGACTCAATCGAGGTCTTCCTAGAGCTTCCTTGGCACGAGCGACAGGTCGACACGATGGTCGAAGTCGCCGAAGAGGAGTGGATTGGGGTTAAGGCACGAACCGGTGGGCTGGATGCATCGGCGTTTCCCACAACTCGGCAGTTGGCTGCATTCCTTCAGCAAACTGTCGATCTTGACCTTACGTTCAAGCTGACTGCTGGCTTGCATCACCCAATACGGCACGACAATGCGTCGGTCAAAACGAAGATGCACGGATTCCTGAATGCGCTCTTCGCGACGGCTTTGCACGATCAGCATGGGCTAGGTATTGAAGAGATTGACGAAATCCTTGCGGACGAGAAGCCCGATTCGTTCGTCTTGAGTAACGACGGCATTCGATGGCGAGACCTCGAAGCCGATATCGACCTGATCAGAGAAACCCGGCAACTCTTCGTTGGCTATGGCTCATGTTCAGTCGATGAGCCTGTCGAAGACCTTGTGTCTTTAGGCTTGCTGAACGGAGAAGACCGATGAGATTTTTTGTGCCTCCCGATGCTCGAAGCTGGATTGCTTATCCCGACGACACCGATTTCCCCATTCAAAACCTTCCGTTTGGTGCGTTCTTGCTCCCCGACGCCGACGACGACATGCAATATGTCGGCGTGGCGATCGGCGACTATGTCGTCAATCTCGCCCCGCTCGAAGCTGAAGGGGTCATCGACCCATGTGGCGCCACCGAGGGTGTCGGCCTTTGGGTGCTCCTATCGGAGGGCCGCGACGCGATGGCGGCGATCCGTGAGCAGGTCTTCGATCTTTTGCGTGAGAAGAACTCGGCGTTGAGGGACAACCAAGCTCTGCGAGCCGCAGCGATCTTACGACGGGACGACGTCTACATGACGCTTCCAGCACCCGTGGGCAACTTCGTCGATTTCTATTCCGGCATTCACCATGCGAGCAACGTGGGCAAAATGTTCCGCCCCGACCAGCCGCCCCTCCTCCCGAACTACCGCCACGTCCCCGTCGCCTACAACGGGCGCGCCTCAAGCGTGATCGTGTCGGAAGAGCCGATCCGGCGTCCGAACGGGCAAACAAAGGGTCCGAACGACGAGATGCCGAGCTTTGGTCCAACGCGAGAGCTTGATTTTGAGTTGGAGATGGGTTTCTTTGTTGCCGAAGGCAATGAACTGGGTGATCCCGTCCGGGTAGACGATGCGGAGGAGATGCTTGCTGGAGTTGTTCTCGTCAACGACTGGTCGGCTCGTGACGTTCAGAGATGGGAGTATCAGCCACTCGGCCCCTTTCTCGCTAAGAGTTTCGGCACCAGCGTGAGCCCGTGGCTCGTTTCGCTGGATGCACTGGAGCCCTTCCGCATCCAAGGCCAACCCCAAGATCCCGAAGTGTTGCCGTACCTTCAGCCAAGCGGACCCTGCCATTTCGACATCCAGCTTGAGGTCTTGCTGCAAACCGAAAAAATGACCAAGCCCCAAGTGATCTGCAGGAGCAACTCGAAAAACCTTTACTGGAGCTTTGCTCAGCAGCTTGCACACATGACATCGAACGGCGCAAACCTCCTCCCCGGAGACTTAGCGGCGACGGGAACGATCAGCGGCACCTCCGAAGATTCCTACGGATCACTTTTGGAGTTGACTTGGAGAGGGCAAAACCCGATCACTCTTTCCGAGACGGGCGAGACGCGGACCTTCCTTGCCGATGGTGATGTGGTCATCATGCGCGCATTCGCCACCGACGGAAAACTGCGAATCGGCTTCGGCGAGGTTCGATCTCAGGTTTTGCCAGCCCTCAACTATCCATAAAGATTCGTGCAGGAACGGGCTCATTTCGGGTACACCTAGCGGACTCGGCACAGTCTGTGTTTGGAGCATTCATGGCAGCGGTTGCATCTACCGATACAGTAACGATTCTTGTCAACGACGTCGAACTCCAGGTCCCCAAAGGCGAGATCATTGTGGAGTCCGTAAAACGGCTCGGGCTAGAGATTCCGATCTTTTGCTACCACTCGCGTATGAAGCCTGTCGGCATGTGTCGAATGTGCTTGGTCGAAGTCGGCTTTAAGCAGCCCGACGGCTCCGTTCGCAAAATGCCCAAGCCCCAAGCCGCTTGTACGCTCCCAGCAAGCGATGGCATGGCGATCTATACGGACACCGAAATGGTGCACCGAGATCGCAAGAGCGTCCTTGAGCTTCTGCTCATCAATCACCCGCTCGACTGCCCGATCTGCGACCGTGGTGGAGAATGCCCCCTCCAAAACAACACACTGATTTATGGCCCATCCACGAGCCGGTACATCGAAATCAAGCGCCACCTGCCGAAGGCCTATCCGCTGAGCAGTTACGTCACGCTCGACCTTGAGCGATGTATCCAGTGTGGTCGCTGTGTACGCTTTACAGAGGAGATTTCTGGCGACAGCCAGCTCGCGTTCCGGTTCCGTGGCGCGTCGATGCAGCCAAGCACCTTTGAACTGCGCAACTTTGAATCCAAATTCAGCGGCAACGTCATCGAAATCTGCCCAGTTGGAGCATTGACAAACGCCGAATACCGCTTCCGTGCTCGTCCGTGGGACCTCGAAACTCGGCCCGCGATCTGCACGCTCTGCTCAAACGGATGCAACGTCTGGTTCGACTATCGAGCCGGAAAGATGGTCCGCATGAATGGTCGGACCAACGAAGCTGTCAACGAAGAGTGGACCTGCGATAAAGGCAAGTTCGGTCACGAGTTCTACAACGACGAGAAGCGACTGAAAAACGTCCTCGTGCGAAGAGGCGAAAAGCTGATCGAGAGCGAATGGGCGACCGCCTATGCCGACCTGATCCCCCGTTTCGAGAAAGCGGGCAAGAAAGCCGCGGTTTTGATGGGTGGAAGCCTCTCAAACGAAGCCTATTACATGGTGCAAAAGCTGGTTCGAAACGGGTTCAAGTGCAACAACCTCGACCACCGATGGACTAAGCATCTGATGGGAGCAAACGACCGACTTGAGACCAAGATGAACTTCAAGTCCGTTCAAACTCAGATTGCGTCTTTCGAGAACAAATCGGCAGTTCTGATCTTTGGGACCTCACTCGCCGACGAGCAGCCGATCCTTTTCCTGCGCGTCCGGAAGGCTTGGTTCCAAAACGGTGCAAAAGTCGTTGTCGCGCACGATTCGCCCACCGATGCCGATAGTTTTGCCCATCTCATCCTTCGCTACAAGCCCGGCACAGAAGAAGCTCTCGCAAACGCAATTCTTGCCGCAACGGTAGAGAGCGGCAAGGCGAGTGTGCCCGACGCCGTCAAGAAGCAGTTGGTTGATTTCTCCCCTGAGAAAGCCGAGAAGATCACAGGCGTCCCTGCCGCACAGATCCGTGAAGCAGCCTCCCTGATGGGACCGGGGGCCGCCATCATCACAACCCACAGCCTCCTGAACGTGGACAAAGCCCAAGACACACTCGAAGCCGTTGCCGCGGTCGGCATGACCACAGGCGCCGAATTCAACTGTTACGCGCTGAACGCCAACGACATAGGAGCCGACGCAGTGGGCATCCTGCCCGACGGGAAAGCTGCCGGTAAGGATGAGGGCCTGAACACACACGACATCCTCCAAGACTGCGCAAACGGCAAGATCGAGTCGCTTTGGCTGATGGGGTGTGATCCGTTCACCCTGCACCCCGACCGCCACCTCGTCGAGCGCGCGCTTGAAAGCGTGGAGTTCTTGGTTGTGCAAGACATCGCCGAGACCGAAGCGCTTAGCTATGCAAGCGTGGTCTTACCGATGTGCGCCCCCGCCGAAGACGACGGAACCTATACAAACATGGAGGGTCGCGTACAGCGTCTGAAGCCGGTGTTGGATGCGAAAGGAAATGCCAAGTCTGCATGGCGAATCGCTCAAGAAGTGATTTTGAGGATAACTCCAGGCGCTCCCATCTTCAATCCCAAAGATGTTATGGCGGAGATGGCTGGAAAACTGCCCGCATTTGCAAACGCAACGTATGATCGGCTTGAAGGCGAAGGCGTCGTACTGAGCGAGGCATGATCGGGAAGCAGCTCCGCGATCTCCAAATCACGGCTGATTAAACTTTGTCGCTTCCCGACTCCTTCAGTTGCGCAACGATCTCTTTTACGCGCTGAGCTTGGTCTTTCGGCAGCACAAGAACTGCGTCCCCAGTCGTAACCACAATCACATCCTTCATTCCCAGAACGCCTACTGTCATGCCTTCGGCCGCGTTGTAAACGATGCTCCCTTCGGTATCGATGAGTTGGGCTTCCCCGACCGTTACATTCCCAGAATCGTCGCGCGTAAAGGTTCGCGAAAGGGAGTCCCATGCGCCGATATCATCCCATCCAAAATCGCCTGGCACCATGTAAACCTCGGTGGCTTTCTCCATCAGCGCATAGTCAATGGAGATATTGGGCACCTCCTCAAACTTAAGGATAGCGGTCTCCTTGTCGCCCCTCTGAATGGAGTTTGCAATCTGAGCAGTAAGTCGCTCGATCTCGGGTTGGGCTAGAGAAAGCGCTTTCATGAACGCATCCAGCGTCCAGAAGAACATCCCACTGTTCCAGTAATGGTTTCCTGATCCAACAAACCTTTCTGCGACCTCTATAGTCGGCTTTTCATGGAAGGAGGCGACGCCAAAAGCAGATGTACTCTGCCCGCCACCAGCAGATGTTTCGATGTAACCGTATCCCGTCTCCGGCCTTGTTGGCTTGATCCCGATGGTCACCAAGCCGCCAGTCTCTTCTGAGGTAACAAAAGCTCGCTCGACGCAGGTACGGAATTCGTCTTCATCGGCAATCAAATGATCCGCCGTAAGCACCGCTATAGTTGGGTTCTCCAGTTCGCGAGCCATGAGATTTGCCGCTGCCCAACAAAGACACCCTAGGGTATTGCGCTTAGCAGGCTCCACCAGGACATTCATCGGTGGCACCAGATCGGCATCGATGACCGCAAACTCAACGTCCTTCCCGACCGCCATGAAGATTCGGCGCTGATTAACAAGCGGCTCAATCCGATCTCTTGCTTGCTCCAACAAAGTACGGTGCGGGTCGGCAAGGCGTAGAAGCTGTTTGGGTCTTGAGGTGCGGGAGACGGGCCAGAAGCGCTCGCCTGAACCGCCAGCCATAATGATGGCAAGCCGTTTGGTCACGATCCGATTATGGCTTGCTCTCGGTCTTGGGTGCGGCTATCCGCTCAAGCTGGAACCCCTGTCCCTGGGTGGGGGTGAGCGTGATCTTGCTGTCGTTGATCCACTGTACGGTGAACTTTCGAGTTCGCACTAACTCCCTTTCGGCTCGCGCTTTCGCCCCACGGCCCATTCCCTTTGGCAATCCGTCAATCTCTACCGAATCGACCACGGTTTCAAGCTTCTCGCCATCGTCAATCTTGTAGCTGCCAGTTCCCGTGACCGTCACCGACAGGTCACCGAAGGGTCCAGAAGTGCGCACTTCTGAGGTGTAAGCCATCTCAAAGGTGCCATCGGCGCCAAAGGTCTGCGTCACGACAACGTTCTGATCCCCTATCTTCATCGCCGACTGCCAAGAGCCGACGAGCGAACGGTCTCCCGAGCACCCGCTCAAAATCGCGACAGTAAGAACGAGTGCAAGAAGGAAACGGATCATGGCTTAAAAGTAATAACGCTATCAGAGCCTGGTTGTTCCGGCTTTAGGCGTCATTGCGGTTTGATCCGCTTGAATCGCGTTGTCTCTTCGGCGGATTTGATGCTGATCGTGTTTTCGTCAATCCACTCGATCTTATCCATCGCCGTCTTTCCCTTGTCCTTTTCGATTTCAAGGCGAATCCCTGGCTCTGCCTCTTTGGCGATGCCTGCGTAGCCGTAATCCGTGGGTGTTGTCAGGAGTCTGTCTTTCCCTTGAATTGAGTACGTGCCGCGAGCAGTAATGGTAATGTCCTTGCCGCCACCGGGGTTCTTGATGCGAGTCTGAAAGGTGAATATGCCGTCTTCGCTAAAGTTTTGGGTGATCGTCGCGGGATTGTTCCCCGACTTAAACTCAGCTTCCCAAGTGCCAACAATCGAGGGCTCGGGAGCTTCGCCGCAGCCAGCGACAAGCGCGACGATAGCAACAAAGAGAAGTAGCGCCGACTTCAACACAAGGTTGTTAGGGCGCTCACGTCGTAATCCCAACTGAGCGCTCATTCCTTCTTGCGACTGAGGGTAAGTGTCTGGTCTTGGACGGATAACGTAATCGTATCGTCATCGACCCATGTAATATCCCGAAGCGATTTCTTATTGAGCTCCTTGGACGCGTTGTCTCGGACGACCTGATCGAGCTCCTTTGGAAAATTCTCAAGCGTAACTGATGTTCCAGTCATCGCAAGCTTGTTCTCGCCCTCGGCGGCATATGTACCGGAACTTCGTACAATCATCTTTTCGCCAATGGGCGGCGAAAACGTGAATTCGTTCGAGTACGTGCCATCAGCGTTGAAGACTTGAACGAAATCTCCCGTCAAACCGTTCACGACGGGCATCGTGCCGGTCCAAGTCCCCACGAGCTTATTCTTAGCTCCGCAACCGCACAAGGCTACCACAACGGCAACGGCCAAAAACAAGCCAACAAACTTTCGCATAAAGCGAGTATAACACGCACTTTTCGTGAGGCTGTATCCTTTAGACCAACCCATGCCATCGTCCTACTGGAGCCCCGAAACCGTACAGATAGTTATCGCTTCTCTGGAAGCGCAGTACGGTCCACCCCCTCCCATCCCAAACACTGATCCCCTAGAGGAGCTTGTCGCCTGCATCTTGAGCCAACACACAAGCGATGCAAACTCCATCCCCGCCTACGAGCGGTTGCGAGCTGAGTTTCCTCACTGGCAAGCCCTCGTCGAAGCTGGGGAAGAAGGTGTAGCGAACGTTATACGCAGCGCCGGACTCGCCAATCAGAAATCACGAACGATTATTCGATGTTTAAAGGAGATTCAAGATCGCGTCGGTGATTACTCGCTTGAACTCTTGAGGGATATGTCGCCGATCGTGGCCCGAAACTGGCTCACAAGTTTGCCAGGAGTCGGCCCCAAAACGGCTTCGATCGTCCTTTGCTTTAGCCTCGGAATGGGAGTTGTTCCGGTTGATACTCATATCTTTCGTGTGAGCTGGAGGCTTGGTCTTGTTGAGCCAAAGCCAGGTGAGGGAAAAGCCCACGATGCGCTCATGCCACTTGTACCATCAGAGCTTGCTTATCGCTTTCACATGGCGTTCATTCAGCATGGAAGAGCCGTCTGCAAAGCGCCTGTGCCCTTATGCGCCCAGTGCGTCCTCAAGGACCGTTGCGGGTGGTTCTCGATTGGTGGCCCCGAACTCCGAATGAGAGAGATGCAGCAAAAGAGGGGCCGCCGCGCCAACGATTCTCCTTCACAGGGATCAAAAAAGCGGTCGCGATGATTTAGACTGGTAGGAAGGTTTGACGGTTTTCCGAGATAACGAGGCTGCAGAGAGGACGATGGACAGGCTCCACGCCCTAACCGGCTTGGAACTTGATGCTGACTTTCAGGCTTGCTTTGACTCTGCTACCGACCCCGATCTCGCCATTATCAACCTGGAAAGGTGGCTCAAGGCGGTCTCGAACCCCGGAACTCAACTTGCTTTGCTTCTGCAAATGCCCCGATTCCTCCGACTCCTGATTGAGCTCCTCGGTGCAAGTCAGCCGGTCGCCAACGCACTCATTCAGAATCCCGAACTGGTCGCCATCTTGACTGACCCCGAAGCGCTCCCGGTCATCCCATCCCGAGAAGGGATAGAGCAAGAAGGGCGGAGGTTGATCGAACTCGCCACCAGCTACACCCATGCCTTAGACCGTCTTCGCTTTCTTCGACAGCGTTGGATAGTGCCGATCGTGGTCTGTGATCTTTCAGGAATGTGGGAACAAACGGTTGTGTGGCAGGCGATCTCGGACCTTGCCGATGCCCTCATTACTCTTGCGCTTGAAGCCAGTTGGCATGAGTATGCAGCGGGGAAGGGGATTGATGACGAGTGTCCACTGATGGTTGTAGGGTTCGGGAAGCTAGGCGGACACGAACTGAACTACAGCTCCGACGTTGACTTGGTCTACGTCGTCCCTTCCGGCATAAGCGAGGAGATGGAGAAGCACGCTGGACGCGTCTGCGAAATGTTGAATCGCGCACTCAGCGAGCCGATGGGGCGGGGGTCGCTCTACCGGGTCGATCTCCGGTTGCGGCCGTTTGGCGGTGCGGGGCCGATCATTCAGACCAGTCGAGCAGTCGAGGCTTACTATCGCTCCCATGCCGAACTGTGGGAGTCTCAGGCCTTGCTTCGTTCGCGCCCGATCTGCGGACCCGC
Organism: Fimbriimonadaceae bacterium; assembly: GCA_019638775.1. Lineage (NCBI taxonomy): Bacteria > Bacillati > Armatimonadota > Fimbriimonadia > Fimbriimonadales > Fimbriimonadaceae > Fimbriimonadaceae bacterium. The sequence continues at coordinate 446,017 of JAHBTD010000003.1, forward strand.
AGAGCTTCGTGAGAGTTGGGAGGCCATGCGAGACACGCAGTGTTTCGGCAGCCGCCTAAGCACGGCGTCGGTCGAGCAGCTTCTGCACATGCGCGAACGTGTGGAGCAGCACGCCGAGGACGAAGACTTGAAACGAGGGCGAGGCGGGATTCGGGATATAGAGTTCCTCACCCAAATTCTGCAGCTCGCCACCGGACACGAGCACCCCGAAACTCGTGTGTTGGAAACGCCTGTCGCCCTTGCCCAACTGAGTCAGGTTAAGGCTCTCCCGGGAACGGTTGCCGAAGAACTGACTGGTCACTACACCTTCCTGAGAAAGCTCGAACACCGCATTCAGCTCTTTCACGATCAACAGACTCACACTGTCCCTCCTCAAGAAGAAGCGCGCAAGCAGCTTGCCCGGTTGATGGGCTTTGGCAGTTGGGTCGAACTCGATGGGGAGCTGACGATCCGCCGGATGAATGTCAGAAGCATCTATCAAACGATCCTGCCCCCTCTCGCCGGAGTTGACGATTACCGGTCAAAGTCGCTCGCACAGTTGGGACAATTCGCCTCCGACGGCGCAAAGTGGATAGACGCATTGCCCGAGAGTGAGGCGTTCTATGTCAGCCTCTCCGAAAACCGCGATAGCATCGACCGCATCAGAGAGTGTTTGCATGGGGCCCCGGCCCTGACCCGCTACTTTGCGTCCTCAATGCCCCTGATGGAAGAGCTGATGAGCGGCGAAATCGACGAAGAGTTCGATGCTGGGGACTCGATTGCGAGGCTCCCGGCAAACGTGCCCCTGGAGACACTTGCCGCCAAGATTCGGCATATCTGGGTGATCTGTGCTTACCAATGGTCGCGGAATCCTGAGTTTGCGCTCGGAGAGAGGCTTGCCGCCATCTACAGCGCGACTCTGCGCCATATGATGAACAGACTTTACGTCCAATTCGATCTGTTGGCGATGGGGAGTTATGCGGTGATGGAGACCGCGCTCGGGTCCGATCTGGATGTGGTGTTCCTGGTCGAAGACCCCGATCAGCGACCTCAAGCCGAGCAGCACGCTCAAGACCTCCTGAGCATGGCCGACTTCTTGGCGAGGCACGGAGCCCCTATCAAAATCGACCTTCGGCTAAGACCCGAGGGCGGCAAAGGCTTGCTTGTCCGAAGCTATGACGGCTTTGAGGCCTACGAGCTTGAAGCCATGGAGATGTGGGAGCGGTTTGCGCTCGGACAGTCGCGCTTGGTCGAGGGCAACCCCAAAGCCGAGTCCCTTGCGATGAAGGCGGCTTACGCCATCCCTCTCACGCCGGAACACCTCGAAGAGTTGATGCACATCAAGCGCAGAATCGAGAGTGAGAGACTCTCCCCCAAGTACGCAAAGCGGCACGTCAAGCTCGGCCACGGGGGGTTAATGGATATCGAGTGGATGGTGCATCTCAACGAGTTGCGTTATCCAACGGCGGCTCAAGCCGGCAAAAACCTGCTCTTTGATGATCGCATCCGCGCTTTAGCACGGGCAAAGCTCATCAATGCGATTGAGATGGATCAGCTTCTTGCCGCACGAGTACATTTGCGAACGCTACGTGATAGACTTTATCTGTTGGGGATGACCCCCGATATTGTCCCAGAGAACCCAGACAAGCTCGACCGTTTGGCCGAGTTTTTTGGTGTTGGCAACGGCAATGAATTCCTAAAAGAGCACGAGAACCTCGTCGAATCGGTGCGAACGATCTACATGGAGAGCTTGGAGCGACTGAGAGCGAAGGCATGAAAGAAGCATTGGTGTTCCTTGCCGCCTATTTTGTTGGCTCGATTCCGGTCGGCTACCTGGTCGCCCGTGCAAACGGCATCGACATTTTCAAGACCGGGTCGGGCAATGTCGGCGCAACGAACGTGATGCGAAGCCTCGGCAAGAAGTGGGGCATTGTCGTTTTTGTGCTGGACCTTCTTAAGGGCTTTGCCTCCGCGATGGTAGGGGGAATGCTTCTCCCAGAACCGGGTTACGGCCTTCTCGTCGGTGTGATTGCGATCGTGGGGCATTGTCTGTCCCCATTCCTGAAGTTTCGTGGGGGCAAAGGCATCGCAACGGGGGTGGGGGCGCTGTTTGGAAGCGTTCCCGAAATTGCCGGGATCTGTCTCGCCGCCTACGCTCTGGTGTTTGTCACAACGCGCTATGTCAGCGTCGCCTCCATCGTTGCGATTTTTCTCGCGGTCATCTTAGGCTACGCCTTCAAGCTTCCTCCCGTCGGCATCTACGCTCTCTGGGGGATGTGGGCATTGATCGCATTTCGCCACAAAGGAAATATCGAGCGACTGTTGAAAGGGGAAGAACCAAAGTTTTACGCGAAGGGCGCACGTCCCGAACAACCGGGCAACTCGGTTTCGTCAGAAGACAAGGAGCCGATTCCGGTCAATAAGGAGTCCAACTGATCCATGGGCAATGGGTTCGACCTTTCTGTAGAAACAATCGCCGGAATGTGCCTCGTCTGGGTTCCGATTGCCATCTGGTGCATCATGATGATCAACTGGATGATCGTCGGAGAGATCGAAACGCTCGCTGGCCTCGTTGGACTTGGCTTCGGAGTAACTCTTGGCGTCCTATCCGTGAACCCGCCCGATCCTGGGCTGCGCCCACTCTTCTTTGCCGCCGCCGTTATCACCCTCATTCTCACCCCGATCACAAGGCTGACCATGGATAGGATGGCGCTCGCCTCGTTCGACATTGAGGCGATAGAACGTGCCTACGAGATGTTGCGATCCAAGCCCGACAACTACGCCGCAAAGCTGCGGCTCGCAAAAGCCCTCTACAACAAAGGGCTGATCCTCCACGCCGTCGCCATTTGCGAAGAAGCCCTGCGCCCCGCATCCGATGTCACATTCAGCGAAGAGAAGTACATGCTCAAGCGCTGGAAGGGGCAAATCGGAATGGTGCAGAACCCAACGCGCGATATCCGCTGCATCAACTGCAATGAACTCAACGAACCGGGACACATCCTCTGCAAAAAGTGCGGACACGCGTTCTTGCTTAGCTATGCAAAAGGCCAGTTCATCAAACCCAGCATTGCAAAACGGTTGGTGGCTTGCTGGATGTTCGCGATGATGGCCATTCTGGGAATCCCCCTCAGCCTCACCGCCTTTGCGCCTCTCGTCGCGATCGGTGTCATCATCTTTCTGTTCGTCGTCGGAACGTATTTTCTTATCCGCGCATTCCGAGACGACAAGGCCGTCACTGTATGAAAACTCTCGACCGATACGTCATTCGAGAGCTGTTCGTGCCGTTCTTGATCGGCACGATCACCGTCGTGCTGATGTTCCAGGCCAACATGCTGATTTTTCAGTACAAGACCTTCTCGCTGAACACGATCCCGATCCTTGCCTCACTCAAGGTTATTCTCTTCGAAACCCCTGGCTTCTTGAACATGACGCTCCCCGTCGGGACGTCGCTCGCGGTGTCGCTCGCGGTAACGAGACTCGCACGGGAGACGGAGTTGACGGCGATGCGCTCGGCTGGCGCGTCCATCCGCCGCGTGATCATGCCGATGGTCTTTTTCGGCTTCCTCGTGTCTATCGGCAACTTCTTTCTCGCTGAAAATGTCATGCCCGCCGCGAAAAAGGCTTCGCTCAAGATTCAACGCGATATCGGCGCGCTCGGCGGCACACCAGACTTCAAATCCAACGTCGTCGTCAACGTCCGCACCTACACCGTAAACGTTGGCGTCGTTCAACGCACCCAGGATGGCGGTCTTGTTCTGAAGGACATCCTCATGTTCGAACGTCCGCGAGTCGATGAAGTGTGGTTGTACCGTGCCGATAGCGGGACCTACAAAGACGGCATATGGGGCGAATTTAAAAACCTCAAACTCTGGACGATCAAGGGCTCAAGCCTCCGAATTTTCGATCCCAAGGAGTTTGTAATCGAGGAGCCGATCACACTCGATGCCATCTTCTCGCCTCCCACGAACGAGGAGCTCACGCTCAAAGAGCTTCAAGGGATGGTCGCAGACGGCAAGAAAGCCGGAGTCGATACAACTTCGGTCGAAGTCAATTTGCACACCCGTTTCAGCGTCCCCGCCGCCTGCCTGATCTTCTCGCTAGTTGCACCAATCTTCGCCGTACTGTTTGCCCGTGGTGGCACGTTTATCGGTGTGATGCTGAGCCTTGTGCTGGTGATGCTTTATTACAACGCCTACATCATCTCCACGGAGATTCTGGGCAAGCAAGGCATCGTGAGCCCAATGATCGCTGCATGGCTTCCGAATATCGTCTTCCTCGTACTTGGATTGCTCGCCTTGCGGAGGATTGAGTGAAGCGGTGGACGGTTTCCCTGTTCAGCCTTGCCTCAGCCGCCGCATTCGGACAATCCGGTCTGGCTCAGCTTTACAGCACCGCTATCGCTCACACGGGGCAAGATCCTGCCGGAAACTCGCAGACGCCTCCCGATGCGAGACAAGATCCCAATAAGCCCCCGCTCCAGCCGACCGGATTCCCTGCGGGTGCCGACGCAGACGGTCGTTTGCCCACCCCAGTTCAGGGGCAAAACTCAGACCGAGTTGTGCGAATCCTATCCACTAACAGCCAACTCACAAGGATGGGCGACATCGTCACGATCAAGGACAAGGTGCATGTCCTTTATCGCGGATACGATATCTTCGCTGACGAGGTTGTTGGCAATCTACGCACGAGCGTCTTTGTTTTGCGAGGGAACGCCTCGCTGGTCGGGGAGGATGCAGTCATAAAGGGCGAACGGCTTGAGGTCGACTTTGACACCAAGAAGTTCAGGACGCTCAAGATCGACGCTGAATTGAGGCCAAGCCTACTCGGCGGAGAGACACTCAGCAGCGTTTATGTGAGAGGTGGAGAAGGGTTTGGTACAGACCGGGAGTTCACCGCTCACGACAGCCTCTTAACAACCTGCGAAAAGGAGATCCCTCACTATCATATCGACTCTAAAATGATGGAGGTTCGTCCAGGAAAGCGAATCATCCTCCGCAAAGCAGGCTTCGATCTTCTTGGGCACAAACTCTTCACGATCCCCTACTTGGTGATCCCCCTCGACGACCGCAATCAGCGATACGCCCCCGAGATCGGGCAAACGCAAGAGGAGGGTTGGTTCATCCGGAACACCATCGGAATTCCGGTTTCGGGCAACAACGCCCTGTCGAGTTATCTCGATTACTACGAAAAGCTTGGACCAGGGATCGGTGGTCGGTTCGCCTATGACTCGGAGAATGCGGCCGGCTTTGTGCGCGCCTACAACATCGCTGGCGATACCCAATCTCTCGAAGTCGTATCGAGCCACATTCAACGGTTTGGTTCGTCGATCTTTAGCCTCGACAATAACTTTCAAAAGCGCAACTTTTTCAACTCGCCTCAGAACACAAGCATGCAAACAAGGGCATCGCTGCTGTTTCCTCAACGCGGCGCAACGACGAGGCTGTCGTTTATTCGCTCCGCGAACGAGTCCACCAACTTCGAGAGCGTGACCCAGGCCTTTGCGATCTCCGACCAGCGCACATACGGCCTCAACACACGGACCCTACTCGATCTATCGTGGAACCGATACAACTCCCAGTCTGGATCGAACACGAATCAGCGCGAGCAACTCGACGTGCGCTTCAATGGTCGATACGACCTCAGCCAGGCGCTTGCCGAACTCGACTATCAGCGCAGCATTCCTATCGGTGAGAACAAGAACTTCTTCGGAGCAATTGAGCGAACTCCCGTCCTCACACTCAGCACCGATTCACGCCGACTCCTCGGGAGAGGAACCAAAACGGATTGGCCTTTCTCATCCCTTTTATCGGTAGGACAATTCACCGACCAGCGCATCGGCGACACGATTACACGCTATTTCTTTGAGTTCAACCTCAACAGGCCCGACAACGGCAGAAGTCGCTTCGGCATGCAGACCAATGCCCGTTTTCAGCAGCGGTTCTACAGCGACGACACGGCTCAATACGTCACCACCCTCAACACCGCCCTGCGCTACAACCTGGGTGACCGTTCGGCCTTCAACCTGCGGTACTCCTACCTTCAGCCCGAAGGCTTCACTCCCTTGAATATCGACCGCTCAAGCCGAACAAGCTACGGAACGGCTGAACTGAACTTCCAACTCTCGTCTGCGCTTCGGATCGGCGCACAGTCAGGATTTGACGCCCTTCGTTCGCGTGAGGGCGAAGTAGGATGGCAGCCCGTTGGCGTTCGCATGGAGTGGCAGCCAACCGATGGATTCTTAATGCGGGGGCAGACCACATACGATCCCCGACTCTCGACATGGAGCAACCTCACACTCGACATGGGCTACGCCCATAACGACACTTTCCTGAGCATCGGCGCTCGCTACGATGGCATTCGCCAGGTCTGGGGCAACTTCAACGTTTACCTCGACGGATTCCGTGTCGGAAGGACGCGCGTCGCTGCGCTCCTAACTTACAATGGATATCTCAAGAAGTTCGACAGCAAGCATTATTCGCTGATTTATGACCTGCACTGCGCCGAAGCCGTGCTCGAAGTACTGGAGAATAATTTCGGTTTTCGCTCGGGAAGAGAAGTGTATTTTTCAATCCGTTTGAAGGCTTTTCCATTCGGTTCAAATTTTGGAACGGGCACGCGCGGTCAGCCGATTGGCATCGGCACGGGCTCTGGATTTTAAAGAAAAAGCATGTAATACTGTGTATTGTCGATTTTGGTTCACGAATTTGAACCTTGCGGGTGTGTGGACGCGTCCCGAAGTTCGAGGGTTGCCCCATTTTTGGTGAAGAGGTTATGAGGAAGAATTGCATTAATTTTAGAACAGCGGTTGCTCGTACAACGATGATCGCGCTGTTTGCTGTTACGGCAGCAAGTATGATGGCGCAGGCTCGCGCTCCTTTCGTAGAGCGGCCTGGCATCATTGAGTACACCGGCGAAATGATCGTTCGCCCCTACACAGTCGATGCTTGGAAGAAGAAAGGTCTGTCGCCCCAAATCTCGGCAAACCGCATCCAAAACGCTGTTCGACGCATTCAAGGATTTGTCGTATCGGCAAACAACCGCACAGGCGAATACATCGTGCGCGTTCCCATCGGCTACAACGAGAACTCGTTCTCGCAGTCGCTGATGTTCTCCGGCGACTACGAATACGCAGTGCCGAACTGGATGTGCTATCCGACGATCAATCCAAACGACACGCTTTTTGGTCAGCAATGGCACCACCCGAAGATTCAGGCCCCGCAAGCATGGGACATCCTGACGGGTGACAACACTATTATCTGCGCAATCGTCGATACCGGTATCGACACGGACCACCCCGACTTGGCTCCGAACCGCGTTCTCGGTTACAACTCCGTGACAAACACAACCGAGGCTGCGGGTGGCATCGTAGAAGACGATAACGGTCACGGTACACACTGTGCCGGTGATGCCGCTGCCATTGGAAACAACGGCATTGGCGTCAGCGGAGTCGGCTGGAACTTCAAAATCATGGGCATCAAAGCCACCTCGGGTGGCGGCGGCGCTTCGATGGCGTCCTTGACCGGTGGCGCACAATGGGCCATCGATAACGGTGCAAAAGTCGTAAGTGTCAGCTTTACCGGCGTTGATTCTCCTGCCGTTCAAACGACAGGCGCGTACTGCAAAGCAAACGGCGGTCTAATGTGCTGGGCAGCGGGTAACGATAACCGCAACCTGACGTTCAATCACCCCGACGTTATCGTTGTCGGAGCTTCCGACAATAACGACGGCAAGGCCAGCTTCTCGGCATTCGGCCCCGGCGTCCACGTCTTCGCTCCTGGCGTCAACATCATGAGCACCACGATGGGCGGCGGTTATGGCAACTCCAGCGGAACCTCGATGGCTACGCCAGTGACCAACGGCGCGATTGCAATGATCTGGGCCGCTGACCCCACGCTATCACCACAAGAAGTACAAGATATTCTTGAGAGCACCTGCGACAACATCGGCCCGTCAAACATCTTTGGCCACGGTCGAATCAACGTCTTCAAGGCAGTTGACGGCGCTGGTTCCGTGCCCGAGATCACGCTTGGACCGCAATCGATCAGCACTTTCGAAGGTACTTACATCAGCGGTGATCTGAACTCAGTGAAGTTCGACGATACCGATTATTACAAGACGAAATCGACGATCGTCGCTGGCCTCGGATTCACGGCAAGCGCTGAGTACATCTATCAGATCAACATTCCTAAGAATAAGCTGCGAACCATCAACTTCTCGATGTTGATGCGACAGCAGAGCGCTCCGTCTGTGACGGGACTTACATTCCTCTGGAACTATCAGCTCAACAAGTACGACTTCGTTGGAGCGAACCCGATCAAGACGACGTTTGGATCGCCAATCGTCCGAGCTATCGGTGACTTCAACAAGTACGTTGGCCCGACAGGCGAAGTGAAGATCGTCATCCGAACGCTTGCTCCTTTCAGCAAGGCACGAGGATTCTCGTTCTTCTTCGATCTCGACCATGTTGAGATGAAGATCAAGGCCGCTCCTTAGGCTCTCACAAGCCAACCTCTTGAGCCCTGCGAAGTTCATCTTCGCAGGGCTTTTTCGCGTGCGATTAGCTGCTGGCGCTTGAGTAGTGCACAAGAGATTTGTGCCAGAAAACACGAGCCGCCAAAAAGAGAGCCAACGCCCAACCAATCCCCAAGCCGACCATGCTGATTTGAATGCCCTGTGTAAGCTGTTTGCTTGGCTCATAAGCCAGAAAAGCCATCGGCACCGCAAAAGTGAGGAAACGAATCAGCGCCTTCGGATAGATATCCAAAGGAAAGCGTACGACAGAGATAACGGTATCGCCTAGCACCCAAAGATTCTCGACTCTCACGAAGTAAATGCCGAGGGTCATCAGGATCAAATTCACCGAGTAGAAGATGATGACCGCGCACAAGGTCAGAGTCGCGTATCCAAAAATATCCATCAACGACGGATGGGCCTTGCTAAGCACAACTCCGATAATAATGATCGCCAGGCCAGACAGCGCGACCCCGCTCTGCTCGAAGTGAAACTTCCGGAGAGACACCCAATACTGCGAGTCGATAGGCTTGGTCACCACAAAATCAAGCGTTCCTTTTCGCACTTGTTCGGGGATCTCCATGAGCCCCATCGTAAACATCGCGCTTAGCGCGTTCATGAAAATCGTTGTGCCAAGAAGGATCGTCGCATCCCCCTTCCCCCAACCCGCGATGGCATCGGTGTTCCGATAAATCACCAGCAAGACCAGAATTGCGAAGCCGACCCAAACAAGATTTTGTGCGATCTTGGCGAAGAAGTTCGCCCTGAACTCCATCTCACGAGCAATCGAGGTGAGAAAGAACTTCTTATAGACTCGGAGATACCGTCGCACGAGGTGAAGATACCTTGAGGGTCATTCTTTGGGTGAAGCCAGAGTCTCGGGGCGTATACTGATGAGCGATGTTTGAGCCTGCGGCCGGTCTTGGAGCCTTACTGTGTCTCGCTGTCCTCGTCCTGTTTTGGCACCAGTATCTGCGAGACTGGCTAGGGGATATCGACCCTGCCGCGCGGCTGGGCATTTCTGGGCTTCTTGGTCTCGGAGCCGTCGGCTGGCTGCTCTTCTTCGTGGGCTACATACCTGGGAGCCTCAAGACGTTTGGCTATCTCCACCTATTGATCGCGATGCTTCTCGTCGCTATCCTATTCAGAAAGACTTTCCTGCGCCCATTAGACCTTCCTATCGCTAAACCGGCGGGCGTCGGTTTCTTCGTCACTGCGGCATGTCTTCTTTGCGCGGTGGTGGCTCTTGTGGCTGTTCTCGCCCCAAGCGACATCAACGATTGGGACTCCCTTGCCTATCATCTCGCCGTACCAAAGCTCTGGCAGCAAGCCGGTCAGATTTATTACATCCCCTACATCCACCACAGCAACTTCCCATTTTTGGTCGAGAATCTGAACTTGCTCTGGCGCGATGGCAGCGCGGCAAAAGCTACTATCTTTGCCTTCTCCATCCTTGGAGCCTTTACCGTTTTCGGGATAGCACGCCAAAAGTACGGTGACAAGGCGGCATGGTGGTCCTTGCTTGCGTTCTGCACAGTTCCCGTCGTGCTTTGGGAGTCGGGCTCGGCTTACATCGATGTTGCTCATGGGCTTTTCTCTGGGCTCGCGGTTGTTTTGGCTCTGATGTGGGGAGAGAAGTTCGATAAGCGGTATCTCTGGCTCTCAGCGATCTTCCTTGGCTTTAGCATCGGCTCTAAATACACTGGCCTGCAAGTCACAGTCGTTCTTCTCGCCGCTCTATTCGCACTCGCTGTGCGCACACCCAACTTCGCAAAGGTTGCGAAAGGGGGAGTGCTGATCGCCATCGTTGGCGTGTTGATCGGCGCACCATGGTACGTTCGCAACGCCGTTGTCGTAGGGAATCCCGTTTTCCCCTTCTTTTATGAGAAGCTGGGAGGCAAGAATTGGAGCGACTTCAACGCGCAAATCTACCGCAATGAGCAGCAAACGTTTGGTGTCGGACGAACCGAAACTGGTCGCGATGTCACACAAATCGGCCATGCGATCCTTGGCCTTGCCTATCAGCCCGGACGCTATGTGAACCCCGGCCAAACCGAAGGACACGGATTCCCGTTCGGCGCTCTCGGAGCGGTCACCATGGTAGCCGCGATGCTCTGGATGCTCGCGGGCCGGGCCGGACGCTTCGAAGGCGGAATCCTCTTCTCTACCTTCGTCTCGCTCGGTATGTGGTTCTTCCTAAGCCAGCAGAGCAGATACGGGATGAACTTTGCCCTGCCCCTAGTTTTCCTTGCCGGTGCAGGAGTGACACGCCTCCGGGCCGGGCCGATGCTATCTGCTGCAATCGCATTACAAGCTGTCTACTCCCTTTGGATGGTCTGGACGACCACAACAACACCGAAGCTCCCAGTCGTCCTTGGCAAGGAGACGAGGGAGGAGTACATGTCCCAGGCGATCCCCTTCTTTGAGCCCGCACAGCTCCTGAACGAAGCCGCCAAGTCAGGCAAGATCGCGCTCTACGACGAAGTCTTTGGCTATCTGCTTGAGCCCGCCTACTTCTGGGCGAATCCTGGGCACTGCACGATCATTCCTTATGACGAGATGGCTTCGGGGGATGATCTTGCGAAGGCGCTTCGCGATCTGGGTTTCACCCATGTTTACGTGAACCTTGGCTTTTGGTCTTCCGAAGATCGCATCGAATGGTTGAGGGCCACAGGGGTGGCTGGCGAGGCCGTTCCGTACACGTCAGAACGCCGTCAAGCGCTGGTGTCAGACCCTCAGGCGAGCTGGCGACTTTTCCTCGCCGAGGCGATTGCCTCGGGCAAGCTTGCCGCGATTCAGGACTTCCCGGCGAAGTCGCTCGAAGAGGGTCGCGTGCCAAGGTCATTCCTTATAGTTGTCAAGTAAGGTCTCGTCAAAAAATTGCACGAACAACGATCTATCCCGCTCAAGGTAACCTGACCCTGATGCAATATAGAAAACTTGGGCGCTACGGAATCAAGGTTAGCGAGGTCGCCCTCGGTGGCTGGCTGACACAGGGCCGCTCGATCAGCGACGATACGACCAACGCGATTGTAAAAGAGGCCTTCGATCTCGGAATCAACTTCTTCGACACAGCCGATGTTTACAATGCTGGCGAAGCTGAAAAGAGTCTGGCAAAAGCCATCAAAGGATTCCGACGCGAAGATATCGTAATCGGTACGAAATGCTATTTCCCTATGTCGGACCGTCCCAACGATCGGGGCCTCAGCCGAAAGCACATCTTCGAATCCGTACACAACTCGCTCAAGCGTCTTGAAGTCGATTACGTCGACATCATGCAGTTTCACCGCTACGACCCCGATTCTCCAACTGACGAATCGGTCCGCGCTATGGACGATCTCATCCGCCAGGGCAAAATCCTCTACTGGGGCACCAGCGAGTGGCCCGCCCACGAGATCATGAACGCTTATCATCTCGCCAAAGAGATGAACTGCATGCCGCCCGCATCGAACCAGCCCGTTTACAACATGTTGAACCGGGGGATCGAAAACGCAGTCATCCCTGCTTGCACCGAACTCGGCATCGGACAGGTCGTATTCTCACCACTGGCTCAGGGTGTTCTTACGGGCAAGTACGTGCCCGGCCAGCCGCTGCCAGCAGGTTCACGCGGAGCGGACGATAAGTCGAATATGTTCATGGGGAACTTGCTCACCGACGATGTATTGACCCGCGTCCAAAAGTTGAAAGCGTTTGCCGAATCGCTCGGAACGACGGTCGGGAAGTTTGCCCTGGCTTGGTGTCTACGGCAGCCTAACCTTTCTTGCGTGATCGTCGGCGCTTCAAGGGTGGAACAGATCAAAGAAAATGTCGAGGCGAGCGAGCTCAAGTTTGATGCAGCAGTTTGGCAACAGGCAGAGAAGATCCTGGAGGGATGAACTGCGAATAAGGTTCGACTCTTCTTGCTTGAATCTTTTGGCATAACGGCGGTCCAAACCATGCCCATTAGATCATTCGAGTAGGGGAGTTTGTGCTGTGCAGACCTCACAATTGCCACTCGGACGCCCTGTGTAACGGCGGTGGTCTCAGGGTGGGCCTCAACACATCACCTGATGCGTGTAAACTTGGCCCGGTTCGACGCGGCAGAGTGGCCGTTCGGAGATGAAGTGGGGTCAAAGGTCGGCGATAAATCACCGACCGCAAGCGCGAATCAGTACGCGCACTCCCAAAGAATGCCAAAGAGATGAACGTCCTTACCGAATTTGAAAAGCCGCGCGGAATTCACACCGTCGAAGTCAGGCCAGGCTATGCCGTCGTCGAGGTCCTAAACCTTGCCGCGCCGCTGGATGGCAAACGCCTAGACATCCTTGCCACCGTCGCCAAAGCCGGCATCAGCGTCGACTTCTTAAAACTCACCCAAACCGGCCTGTCGTTCGTAATGCCTCAGGACAAAGCTGAGCTTGCCGAGAAAACCTTAAAGAGTTTTGGTGCACAGTACGAGGTCACAGGGAGCCGGTCCATCGTGATGGTCCATGCCGTGAATATGCGCGATGAGCAGGGACTCATTGCACTTGTCGTTTCGACAGCTATTCGAACCGGAATAGAGCTGGAACACCTGAGCGATATGCACGACCGTGTGCTGATCGTTTGCCCGGCTGATGAAGCAGACCGCCTCGCTGTCGAACTGGGTCAGATTCACGGAGGTCTGGCTTGAACATCAAGGTGATGAAGTTCGGCGGAACTAGCGTGCAAACCGCCGAATCACGAGCAACCGCGGCATGGCGCGTCATTGCTGAAAAAGAGAAGGGATGTATGCCGGTTGTCGTCGTGAGCGCCATTGGACGCAAGGGCGATCCTTACGCAACCGACACCCTCATGAACATGATCCGGGCGATTGACCCAACAGTTGAGCCGGACGAGCGCGAGATGGACTTGCTTATCGCCTGCGGCGAAATCTTATCCGCTTCGATCTTTGCCCACACGCTCAAAACCCTGGGTCACGCCGCCCAAGCTTTTCGTGGGGGCCAAGCCGGAATTCGAACCGACGGACAGTTCGGCAATGCCCGCATCGTGAGCATCAACCCCATCTCCGTTGTCGAGGCATTGGAGGAAGGATTCATCCCGGTCGTTTGTGGTTTCCAGGGCACCTTCGTCAAGCGCCCAGGCCTGCCCGGCGGTGAGTTGACCACGCTCGGAAGAGGCGGGTCGGACACCACTGCTGCCGCGATTGGCGCGGCGTTGCACGCAAGCGCGGTAGAGATCTTTACAGACGTGGATGGCGTAAAAACCGCCGACCCCGACTACGTCAAGAACGCCAAAACCCTGCGCCAGGTGACTTACGATGAAGTCGCCGAAATTGCCCACTTGGGTGCTAAAGTTGTCCACCCCAGAGCCGCCGAAATCGCCATGAAATTCTCGATTCCACTCTGGGTCAAGAATACATTCAGTGACGACCCTGGAACGGAAATCACAGGCCAGGATTCGATCCCAGGAAGGCGTGTTACCGGCGTAACGCACACGGCAAGATTGGTCAGCCTACAGTTTGATTTGCAAAACTGCAAGCCCGAACACCGAGTGCAAATCGAATCCAAAGTCTATGAGATGATGGCTCGCTACGAGCTGAACCTCTTTATGATGAACCACAGCGCAGAGGGATTCGGATTTGCCGTTCCGCGCGACCATTACAAAGTCGTCGAAGACCTGCTGGATGCGTTGGTCCTCTCAATGCCCGGCGACGAGTCCGTGCATATGTTTTACATCGGTCAGAAGCTCAGTAAAGCCGCTGAAACCCAGGCGGACCTGCTTGAGTCTCTAAAGCGAGTGACGACGATCCCGATTCAGCTCACAGAAAACTGCACGGTCGTCTCCTTGGTCGGGCGTGAGTACTTAAGACAGCCTGGCGTGTATCTCGATGTACTCACAACACTTCGAGAGCAAGACATCCCCGTTCTACAAACCTCCGACTCCGACTTCTCACTGAGCGTGCTCGTGCTTGAAGTGGACAGCGAAAGAACGGTTCGTGCCCTCCACGATAAGTTTGGATTGGGAGAAATAGCGTAGTCTGAATTTCTCTGTAAGGATTGACCCAAGGTCAGCGTAAGGATAACCATGAACATTTTGCTTGCGACGGATGGTTCTAACCACGCAAGGTTGGGAGAGATTCTCCTTTCCAAGATGCCCGGTCTCAAAGGCTCTCGGGTAACCGTTGCTTGCGTCGTAACCTCTCCGAATCTCTTTTATACAGGTTTGGAGCCCTTTGGCGGCATGGCCCTCGCAGAGCAAGCGCAGATCATGATCGATCAAAGCAGGGAACATGCCCAAGGGCTGGTCGATCAGGTTTGTTCGCGACTTCGTGAGGCTGGTTTCGAAGCCGAGGGCATTATCCCAGAAGGCGAGATCGGCGGATGCTTGGTTGAATTGGTCAAGCAGCACGATATTCAACTAGCGGTAATTGGAAGCCGAGGCATGGGTGGCTTGAAGGGGCTCATCTTCGGAAGCGTCGCCAGAAAAATGGCGCACGATGCCCCTTGCTCATTGCTCATTGCCCGCGCCTATAAAGGGATGACAGCCGAAGAGAGCTGGCCCATTGTTCAGCAGAAGGACAAGCTTTCCGCCTTGATCGCGGTGGACGGCTCGCCCGGCAGTAAAGTCGCCTTAGACGAAGTCGCCATGATGGGACCGCTCTCCTTCGCAGAGCTCGGCGTCGTTTGTGCCCAGCCCCTCGGTGTTCTTCCTTCTGGCATCGAGCCCGCGTCGTTCAAGGAGTTTTATCAATACGACGAAGAGATGGCCAGCGCGGCGATCGAAGCAAGCAAGAGCCAGCTCGACGGTTGTGCGACGAACGTTTATGGGGAGACAGAGCTTAGCCGCCCTGCCGACCTCATCAAGAAAGTAGCCGAAGATCACAAGGCGGACTTGGTCGTGCTCAGCGCAACGCGGCACGGAACCATCGAAAGAGCGCTGCTCGGCAGCGTATCCTCAGAGGTCGTTTCCGAATCCCCATGCTCGGTTTGGCTCGTCAGAGTGAAGCCAACGGAGTGAAGTACAACCACTTATAGCCGATAGCCGATAGCCGATAGCTGATAGCTTTCTACCGCCTGCTCAACGCCTTCTTAATAATCTCAACCGCAGCCGCAGGAACCATCTCGCCAAAGTCTCCTCCCAGCAGCGCAACCTCTCGCACGATGCTGGAGCTAAGGTAGCTGTGTTCCCACTTCGTCATCAAGAACACGGTTTCGATCTCCTCTGCAAGGCGGCGATTAACCATCGCCATCTGAAATTCATACTCAAAATCGGCGGTGGCACGAAGACCCCTGACAAACGCCTTCGCCCCGACCTTCTTCGCATAGTCAATGAGCAAGCCGTCAAACGCCTCAACCTTCACGTTTGAGAACGAGGCGACGCTGCCTCGCAGGGCTTCTATCCTCTCCTCAGCGCTGAGCATCGGATTCTTTGAGGAGTTGGTCCCCACCGCGACGATAAGGTTGTCAAAGAGACGCGACGCACGCTCGATAACGTCGAGGTGCCCGAGGGTGGGAGGGTCAAACGTTCCCGGATAAATCGCCAGTCGTCGCATGGCTGTGATGTTACTCGGCTAGCCAATCCCCTCGGTTGCAGCCTGGAGCATTGCCTTGGCAAACAGGTCAATCTCCTTCACGGTTGTGTACACGTTTGGCGAAACCCTGATGCCCGAAAACTCAGGCTGAGCAATCGTGGTCACAAAGATGCCGTGCTTCGACCACAGCCACTCGGCGAGCTTCCCTTGTTCGATCCCTTCAATACCCACCGTACACAGGGCACAAGAAAGGGAAGGGTCGAGGTTGGTGTGAAACTGCACCTTGGGGTGGCTGGATAGCCTATCGGTCCAACGCTTGCGAAGGTAGAGAAAACGCGCTGTCTTCCTTTCTTGCCCAATCAGCTCATGGAAGGTAAGCGCCTCAGCTATGGCGTTATGATTCGCCGCCGGATGCGTCCCAATTTCCTCAAATTTGCGAATGTCGTCCACTTGCTTGTCGCCAGAAGCCATCAACGACCACAGCTTGCCAATATTCGCTTTTTTCACGTGGAGCATCCCCGTGCCAATAGGGGCGAGAAGCCATTTGTGCAGGGAAACTCCATAGTATTCGGCTTGGGTCGACTGCACTGTTGATGGGATCTGGGCAAAAGCATGCGCCCCATCGACGATGACGGGGATGCCGTGCCGTTTGCCAAGGTCGCAAACCTGAGCGCTGGGAAAGATGAGGCCATTGAGGAAGCTGACGTGGCTAAAGAGGATGAGCTTGGTTTTTGGCGTGATGCCGCCTTCGATGGCCTTGGTAAGTTCGGCGGGACTGTTGGGCTTGTGGGGGACACTAACCTGAACCATCCTAATCCCCTCACGTCTTTCACGCTGCTGGATGGTGGTGATCATGCGCGGGTAGTCGAGTGATGTCGTCAGCACCTCGTCACCCGGTTTCAGGTCAAAGCCAAACAAACAATTCTCCAAAGACTCGCTAGCGTTGCGGGTGATGGCAATCTCCTCCGCATCGCAGCCGAAGGTGTTAGCAAGCCGTCGCCTCACCGATTCGATTTGCGGCTCTAGGTGTCGCCACATAAAGTAGCTTGGCGCTTGGTTGGAGTATTCCAAGTACCGTCGCATCGCCTCTTGCACCACTCTCGGGGACGGCGACACGCCGCCGTTATTGAGGTTGATCATCGTTCGGTCGAGGGTGAATGCCTCCTGAATCTGCATCCAGAAGTCTTCATCCTGTGCGGCTTGGAGAGGATCGTTGGCAACGCGGTCGATCCACTTCCCGACGATGTCAAGGGTCTCATTTCGAAAAGCGATTCCAGCAAGGCCGGTGGCAATCAGCGTGCGTCGTGTGACCATTAATCAGGGGATTCGGCGCAGAGCGGGGGAGTCCTGCTGGGAAGGGTTGGCAAGTAGCCCTCAGGTGGTCGGCAAGTAGCTGGCAGGTAGTTCAAGCACTGAAAGCTATCTCAAAACAACTTGACGACCACTTGCCAACCATATGCCAACTACCTGCCGACGCATCTCCCCTACCTCTCCCCCGGCAGAACAATGCCCTTCATGATCACGCCCTGGGCAGCAAGGAACACCACGAGCGTGGGGATTGCGGCAACGGTTAGCGCAGCCATGACGACAGCCCTCGGCGCCACGTTCTGCAATTGGTATATCCAGACCATTAACGTCCACATCCGCTGATCCTGCGCCACCAGGAAGGCATACATAAACGAGCTGTAAGCCCCCATAAAGGCGATCAAGGCCAGATACCCAAGAACAGGTCGCGAAAGCGGAATCGCGATCCGCATCATCATCGTCGTCTCTTTAGCGCCGTCAAGCTGACCTGCCTCAAACAGCTCGGAGGGGAGCGAGTCGAAGAAGCCCTTCAACAAAAAGATCATGTATCCCGACGCCGCCCCCGGCAAAACCAACGCCCAGAAGGTGTTCAGCATCCCAAAATCTTTCAGCATCAAAAAGGACGGGATCATCGCAACTTCGGCAGGGAAGGCCATAGTCGCGAGTAGAAAGAGCAGAATCTTCGCCGATGCCTTGATGGGGAACCGTGAAAGCGCGTAAGCCGCCAATGGATTGATGATGAGCTGACTTCCGATGGCAAGCAGACAGAAGATCGCTGTATTCCAAAGCGCACGCCCATTGATAACGATGTATTCGATAACGTAGGTGTAGTTGCGGGCGGCAAACTCGCGCCGGATCTCACTCGCCTTGCTGGCAACAAAGGCACGTTCGTAAGCCTCAATCGGCATGGGCTCTTGGCTCACGGTCGCCCAAGTCGCTTCAGAGGCTCCGTTCTTGTATCGTTCCGGCAGCCAGTTGGCATAAAAATCGTCGAGCACCGGTCCACCGCGCGGGAGCGTGATCTGATCAAAGTTCTCAGCCTCACCAACCACAATCGGCGGCACATTCGCTAGCTGATTTTGATATTTGCTTTTTAAGTAGTCTTGGAAGAGCTTCTGCTCCCGAATCGGCACCCGAAATTCAGCCGGAAGCGACCGCTTAAAGACAAGCCACTCGCGATACTTCACCGTATCCTTAGCCTTCCAAACTTTGCGCTCCAGCATCTCGGCAGGCGGGGAGACTGTCCTAAAGTCAATGTTCTCTTCGATGTAGGCCTTGTTGAGAGCGTTAATATCGTTGCTGTATTTCTCGCGCAGCCAAGCTTGGTATTCGGCGTTGAGTCGACTTGTCACTTGTGTCGAAGCAAGACGAAATCCCGCATTCCAATAATCAAGGGGGAGTTCCTCAAGAAACTTCACGTAAGTTGCAATGCGATCCGGAGTGGCTTCTTCTCCGGTACGGGTCGTTGCAATCATCGTCGCATCGCCCGCGTACTTGTCGTCCAAGTACTTATTCAGAAGCGATCCCTTGGCGAGCTGTCCGTCCTCATCCATCTCCGCAACGTTGCTCCAGTATTCGGGGATGAGTTGATTGTCGTTTTGATCGGTCGAGCCCTTAAAGCCCGTCGAAAGCATCAAGAGGAACGGATAGACAGTGGTGATGGCACCAGCGGTCAGGATCAGATACAGCATGCCCATCGCGAAGCGCGCGCGTGGTCTTTTCCTCCCGACCCTGTTGACGAGGCCCATCAGAGATTATTATGCGCGGTTGGGTGATCGGAGTTGGGAGCTTAAGGCATGGAGCTCGGAGTTGGGCACAGATCTCGGACTTTGATTGTCCGTGCATGCCACGTTCCAAGGAGACACCTCGGAAAGCAATGGCGTTCTAGCAGTCAGGCATTTCCGAGTGTAGTCTTCATTCCCCTTACAACCCTTACTCCTTACGATCCTTACACGAAGGGCGGAGATGTGCCTTGTATTCAATCAGGGATTATTTTCAGCCCCATAAATCTACCAGCCAGCAAAAATACGTAAAATCCAGGTAATTTTACCAGGTATTCCCGGCAGGAATACCTGGAAAGACATTTGTGAGGATGTCACGCGATGCAACTGGAGCAAGAAGCACCGGCCAAGTCACGTTTCACGGAGGAACACAACCACAATGTCATTCAGAGTGAACACGAACGTTGCTGCAATGAACGCGCTTCGCAACGTTTCAAACACAAACATGGACTTCAGCAAGTCGATCACGCGTCTTTCGACCGGCTTGCGCATCAACTCTGCCGCGGACGATCCCGCTGGCCTGATCATCTCTGAGAGCTTCCGCGCTCAGTTGTCCGGTATTGATGCGGCAACCCGCAACAACCAGGACGCCGTCAACATGGTTAAGACCGCAGAGGGCGCTCTCGACGAAGTCAACCGACTTCTTCGCGATGCTCGCTCACTGTCCGTCTCTTCGGCGAACACCGGTACCCTGAACTCCTCGCAGCTTCAGGCAAACCAGAACCAGCTCAACTCGATCGTGAACTCGATCACACGAATCGCTCAGCAGACCCAGTTTGGAACCAAGAAGTTGCTCGATGGCAGCGCCGGCGTCCAGGCTTCGGTTACCAGCTCGGCAAACGTTTCGTCGATGTACTTCAGCGGTCAGTTCAGCGGTGGAGCTATCACCACGAACTCACTCGTGACGATGACTGTGACGACAAGCGCAACCCAGGGAACCATCGCTGGTGCGACGATCTACACAGCCACAACCGACACAGTTGCTGCAGGCCAGCTCTCGATCAACGGCTACACGTTCAACACGACGTCGGCCACCACGATCGGCGACCTGATCAACCAGATCAACAACGTCTCCGCACAGACCGGCGTCACCGCCGACCTGACAAGCGGCACGGGCGTCACCTTGACGACAACCGAATACGGTACAAAGGGCAGCATCGTTCTTTCGGATGCCACCGGCATCTTGAACACGGCGGGCACGACCACAGCAGCGGGTACAAACGCAATCGCTACAGTCGTGATCGACACGAACGGCGCGACAGCCGGCGGTCTCAGCACAGTCACCTTCACCGGTGGACGCAGCGGAGCAAGCGGCCTCGTCCTTTCCGACAACGACGGCAACTCGATCTCGATCACCCCGGGTGCATCGACATCGGCAACCGGCATCGGTTACCTCAGCGTGGGTTCGGCAACGTTCCAGGTCGGCGGCAACGCTAACCAGACAGCCAACCTTTCGCTCGGCAACTTCGTCGCCAGCCAGCTTGGATCGGGTGTGGTTGCAGGTCTAAACCTCAGCAACCTCGACATCACGAGCCAGGACGGTTCGACGAACGCCATGAAGGTTATCGACCAGGCGATCAACGATATCTCCCGAGCACGAGGCGAGATGGGCTCGTTCCAGCGCAACATTCTGGACTCGAACATCCGCGCCCTCGGCGTCGCCCGAGAGAACCTGTCGGCCAGCGAATCCTCGATCCGCGACACCGACATCGCAAGCGAAATGACTCAGTTCACCAAGCTCCAGATTCTGCAGCAGTCCGGTCTGTCAGTTCTGGCACAAGCGAACTCAGCACCGCAACAGGTCTTGGCACTCCTCCGAGGCTAAGAATTCCTGCTCGCATAGCATCCTAGATGGCCGGCTCGAAAGAGCCGGTCTCTATTTGTATTTGAGCCCCCAAATTTTATACACATCCTCCAAAACAACCGAACGAATGGAGGCACAAAGCCCATCTTTAATTTGTGCCACACATGCTCATCGAAGCGCGACTATGAGTCGTACTCGGCAGTGTGCGGTGGACTTCACCAAACTAAAAGATAGATTTACCTACCCAAACCATAGACGCCGTAAAGGCGTGAAAACCGGGGGCAATCTTGTTGCATGAGGCAAACGCCAGAGTGCGCAGGAATCGCAATCTCCGGAAGCGCTCACTCGGTCCTTGTCTGCGCAGCACGACGAGGACCATTTTTTTATTTGCGGATTGTCACCGCACCAGGTTGGTCAACAGAACCCTTGATGGTAATGCGAATCGGCAGGAGCTGCTTGATGACCCAAACCATACTCAAAAACCGCTCCGTCAGCCGGGGCACTTTAAAAGAAGAGTCGCTTTGGGCAACCACAGCCGTGAGAAGGATCTGATCGGCAAGGTAAGAATCCAATGTCGCATCGGTCTTCATCCAATCCAAGAACGCGCCGAAAGCTTGCTGACAAACCGCCTCCATCCGCAGACCCTTAACGCCCATCGCGGTCGAGCCCCCGAGCCCGCGCTCAAACTCGGACCAGACCGTAACGTAAGCGCCGGGTGACTTCGAGTTCACCACAACCTCGTCGATGGTGAGCGGAATACTCGCATCTCTTGCCAACTTCTCAAGGTGTGCAACCCCACGCGCCGCCACATCCTTCGACAACTCCGAAGTTGCGATTGTCGCTCGACATTCAACTAGCTCTCCCCGAGAAGCCCACTGGATGCCCTCAATGACACTGGGCTCAACTTCAAGGTGCACCTCTCCCCGCGATCCCCTTCCAAATCCAGCAAGCACCATGTCGGAATACGCATACAG
Source organism: Fimbriimonadaceae bacterium (assembly GCA_019638775.1). Taxonomy (NCBI): domain Bacteria; kingdom Bacillati; phylum Armatimonadota; class Fimbriimonadia; order Fimbriimonadales; family Fimbriimonadaceae; species Fimbriimonadaceae bacterium. Next base: position 467,863 of record JAHBTD010000003.1, read on the forward strand.
CCCCATGCGTCGGTTCAGCGCCAAGGTGACCTGAGAGAAATAGTCGTATGTGAGAATCCCGTGCCCATAGGTCTCACCAGGGGCGTCAATCGAAGAGAACGCGCCCGTCCGAGCAAGAATTGGCAGAAGCGTGTTCAACACCAAACACGCGCTCGCGCTGCCCGTTCCGTTGGCTGCGTCGGCGATATCGATTCGCTGGCTCAGCGCCTTCACCCGTGATTTGGGACGGAAAGTGACCTCGTGCGAGCCAACCTGAGCGCCTACTGTCTCCGCTTTGCAAACAGCCGCCAGCCCACGTAGAATGGTCAGGTCTTCATCGTTTAGCCCTGGAAACTTGGTTCGACCACGCACGGCAGAAACCTGCACAGGCTGTTGGGTCAGAGTCGACATCACAAGGACGGTGCGGAGCAGCGCGCCTCCGCCTTCGCCATAAGAACCGTCGATCTGGATGGGCGCCGATATCTCGCGCATTAGATTTTGAGCTTGAAGATCAGATACTCAACGACGCGGATGGTATAAGCGAGCGCTACCACCACCAAGCACACCAGGAGAATCTCCTGGAAGGGAATTCCTGACTGTTGGACCTGCTGCTCCACCGCGCCACCCTTCTGATAGGTGAGTCTTCCCAGGATTCGGTCGATCGTATTCAGCAGATTGCCAGCCATCGTAAGCAACGGCCCACGGAACAAGAGGTAAAGCAGCACCCAGCCAATCATGACCGTGGGCATGGCGAGCTTGTACTTATGCTTTTGGTGCTCGTTGTAAATGACGCATTGGCGGCATCGCTCTGCCTTCTGCCCGTCACTAAGCTTATGATTTCGCGGGATATAGTTTGAAGCCGCAACCGAATCCTTGGGGATCGTCTTGCCCGCCATCGCATCGCGGATGACCTGCTCTTCGCACATACACCCGACGCGCTCCTTCCAACAAGTGCGACGGCTATGGTAAATCGGACAAGATTCGCGGACAAACTTTCGGCAGAAGGGAAGTTGGTAGCACTTGCCCATAAAGATGTTCTGCTTGTCGGCCTCCTCCTTCATCCCTTTGCCGTACTTCAGCTGATCCAGTCGCGAGCCAATCGTTGTTCTCTGCTTGACGCGGGCCGCAATATCCGTCACCAGAACAACCACACCGATAATGCCAGACCAGATTCCGCCTGCCTGAACAGCCGCTAAAGCCGCCTGTCCCACATCTCCGGGGGTGTTGCCCCCAGAAAGCAGGTTCGGAACGTACAACGGAGCAAAGTAAAGAGCCGCAGCAAAGCCGAGTTGCAAAACTCCAAGAACCTCTTCACCCCAAAAAAGTGAGGCGCTTCCCACATACGCAGATAAGGTGCCTGCAATAAGCAGAGTTTGGAATAGCTGAATATTGCTCTTGGCCTGCTCGGCGCTGCCGGGGCTGTTGCCGCCGCTGAAGGCTGAGTAAGTAAAGATCAGCGCGGCTATGGCCAGTACGGAAACCACGACACCAGCCCAAAACAAAAATCGGCTGGCGTTTTCAATCAGCGCGGCAATAAAGTCGCTGCGGGTGGTATCCGGGCCATAAGGCTGTTTCTTCATCTGTTCGAACGGGGCCCCTCGTTGCTATGACGTGCAAAAGCGTCAGTTGGCACACAACTACTTTTTGACGCGCTCCAGATAGGTATCCGTTCGCGTATCGACCTTGACAATATCTCCCTCATTAATGTGGAAGGGCACGTTCACAACGGCGCCCGACTCTAGCTTGGCAGGTTTGTTGCTGCCGCTGACCGTATCCCCCTTGAAGCCGGGGTCGGTTTCAACAACCGCCATCTCAACGAAGGGCGGAAGCTCGTAACCGAGCACCTGACCGTCAGCCACAACTGCGCTGACTTCTAAGTCCTCTTTAAGATACTTAATCTGGTCTCCAAAAGCATCTGCCGGCACAGGGTCTTGCTCATAAGTTTCCAAATCCATGAGCACCAGTTCGTCACCTTGTCGGTATAGATACTGCATCTTACGTTTTTCAAGGAACGCGGTTTCTACTTTTTCGCCAGACCTATAAGTTTTTTCGATAACGTTGCCATTACGTAGTCGGCGCAGTCTCGTTCGCACAAACGCTCCACCCTTGCCGGGCTTCACGTGCTGGAACTCGATAATCTGATAAACCTCGCCATCTTGGTAGATGGCTAAACCGTTCTTGAAGTCGCTGGTATCCGATGCCAAATGCTTTCTCCTCGGGCCTGCAATGAGCCGAAATCGCGCCCATAGGATAGCACACCCGCAGACTCAATCGCAGGACATGACCGGTTCAAACCATACTTTCCGGTACAGATTTTCTTGGCCTGGTTCCTCAGATGAGTGGTTCGCCGCGCCCCGATTGTTCAGGCCGAATTCAGGCCACCGCGTCAGGCTTCGTAAGGCGGGAAGCGATATACCAAGTCAAACTGAGGGCAGTGATCGCAAGGATGCCGTACACAAAAGGCTTGTGGACGAAGTAACAAGAAACTCCGATGCAGAGCCAGATCATTGTAATCGCAACGACCTTTGTGCGTCTGCGGATCCACTTGTTCTCATCCCAATCTCGTAGTGTTGGGCCAACAATTCTATGCTGCAGAAGCCAATTCTCGAGTCTCTCGCTGCTGCGCTTGAAAGCCCATAGCGCGAGGATGAAGAAAATGGTCGAAGGCATAACGGGCACGAATAGTCCGAGGGTGCCCAGCCCCACGAAGAGAATGCCGGAAGTAAGGAAAAGCCCACGCCGTACACCCGTCCTGCGTTGCGGCTGTACGGCAGCAACGTTTGGGCTTGATTGAACGGGAGTTTCAGCCATCCTACTGCAAATGGTGACATACGGGGAAGCTCCCCGCCGCACATGCCTAACGATGGCTTGCTTCTTTTGACGAAATATGGACTAAGAGCCTGTTTCCGTCGGTGAGTGCTCAGGGAGTTTCGGCGTCTCACGACTCGCAAGATAGAGACGGATACCCCTGTTCGCCACAACAGCGCTGGCAACCACCATGACGAAGAGCATGACCACTCGCCAAACAACCGTCATGAGTGAAGCCCCGGCCTTGGCAACATCCAGCCCCTTTCCGTCCTTCGTCGAGATCACCTGGTCAGGTGGCACGGAAAAGAGATCGTAAGAAAGTTTGAACGTGAGCATCAACCCAGCAATGCCAAGCAGAAAGACGAGCAGGCCAATCAACTGACCGATCCAATCGGGACGTATTCGGGACGGCTTGTTGGCTCTGTTTTCCCCTTTTTGATTGGATTCATTCGTCATAAGTGTAGATGGCGTCAATCGTACAGACGGGTTTGAAACAGCATACCGTCCACCTAATCGTTTCAACACGCCTCAATGCGCAGGTATGGGTGTTTGATCCGAATCCGTCGGCTCGGGTTCCCGTATCTTCAAGGTACCTATCGCAGGGATGAGCATGATCCCACCCGCAAAGGCATAGGGCACCCACGCAGCGATGCTAAACAGGGCATTGCCGATGACGGGAGCTATAATTCGAGCAACCGAACCCAGCGATTGCGTGACCCCAAAAATCCCGCCCTGCATCTCAGGGGGCGCTGTCTTCGAGATCAAACTGCTCATGCTCGGCTGCGAGAGCCCGGTGACCGTTCCCAGAATCATGATGCCGATGATCTGTGGAATCCACGGCGGGGCAAATGGAATGAGCGCCAACATTGGCGCCTGCATAAAGTAGGCAAAGCGCAGGATGCGTATTTCTCCAAACCGAGCAGTAAACGGCTTTACAAGAAGGCCTTGAGTTGCCGCGCTCACCGCCCCCACCAACACCAGTAGGAAGGAGGCCTGAACTTGGGTTAGCTTAAACGACTCATCAGTGAGCCGCATATAAGTCGTCTCCAGGTTCGCAAATGCAAAGTTTGTCGTGAAGAAGACGCTCAAGAGAATCGCGAGTTGTGGATTTGTATAGGCAGCAGAAAGTGTGCTCCAGGTGGTCTGCTTCGGCTTAGGTGCGGGATCGTCGTTCTTCTTAAGACTTTCTGGCAAGAGAAATGCGATGTAGAGGAAGTTGATCGCGGCTAGCGCGGCGCCGGTGTAACCAAGAATGTGCGGGTGCCCACCCCCCAGTTCCAGCAGAAACGCGCCCGCGGGTGCGCCGATAAGAAAGCCGATACCAAACGCCGCCCCCACCATCCCCATCCCCTTTGCCCGATTCTCCGGGGTTGTGATGTCCGACACGTAGGCAAAGGCGACGCTCAGATTCGCACTGCCAAGCCCACCCAAGACGCGCGCCAGAAGCATGATCCAGAACACCTCGGCAAAGGCATACGTGAAGTGCCCGATAATCACCATAAAGCAGGTGGCGAGCAGGATCGGACGTCGACCTATAAAGTCGCTGAGCCTCCCTAAATAAGGGCCTGCAATAAACTGCGCAATCGAGAAAGAAGCAATAAGGAGCCCGATAATCACGCCTTCGGGGTAGTAACCCGCCGACTTGACTAAAGCGGCACCGCGAATCTGAATGTCCGTGATGGCTAAGCCAAAGCTCAGCATATCCAGCAAAACAGTGAGGAAGATGCCGAAGAGCGCTGGAGTTCTGGGCTTGGACACTTCGAGGATTATGGCTTAGTCAGGTTCAACGCCGCAGGTGGAAGGCCCACAAAAAAGCCGCAGGCCGTCCTGGCCTGCAGCCCTCTCTATCCCCGAAAAGACGGACTCTCGCAAGAGTCTCAGAATCGACTTCTGTTACGGGCTCCACACGCGGCTTGAACGCATCGCTGCAAAAGCAGCCGCCCGCACATCTTCGTGCAAAAGCGAGATGCTGGCCAGCAAGCGATCAAGATGCGATGCGGTGTTCCTGTCCCAGAGGGATCGGTTCATCGAACGCTGTAGCGAAAGGGATCGACGTTGTGCCTTCAAAGAACGAGAAATTCCCAGCAATTGCCGAGCTTTTCGCCCACCCTCAAGCGGCGAAGACACTATAGCGTTGACCCGAGCACGGATTTCGTGTTCCGTCATTTTTTCAGTTCTCTCCTGGACGACTTTGTCCGGTTCTTGCATGGGCATACGAGGTTAGCTGCCGGGTTCGGACCAAGAACCATCCGTTCCTTGTGAAAGGAATTCACCCCATAGGTGGGTCCCCCGCTGCCGCCGAGGCGGCATTATGCCTTTTTCGAGATGTTCCTCATCTCTTAAATCATCATAACGAGAGAATTGGGATAATCGCTTCCTTTTTGTGCACACCTTTTCCACAATTCTTTGGCGCGTCTGCAAGTTGTTGCCTCGTTGTCAACATGTGCGATCAAGTTATTTTGAGCCCACCTGCCGACTACCTGTCGACTACCTGCCAACCACCTGACAACTACTTGCCGACGAACCCCCGACACTCCCCATCCATCCTCTCCCCAATCTCACCAAGTCGCGTGAGCCCCTCAATCGCGGGGCGCAGCCAGCCGTTGCCCGCCAGGATGTCGAACGGAAGCCGGACCGTTTCGTATTCGTAGGGCGGGTCCTGCCACCGGAATTCGTCGGGCCAATGCCGCACGACCTCCTGAAGGATCGCGACCGTGGAAAGGACGGGCCGGAAATCGCGACGGTCGGTGACATGGATGAAGCAGCCTTGGCACACTTCACCCTTGAACTTTTGGAAGGTGGGCATGAACTGCACGGGCCGGAAGAAGACGCCCGGGAGTTGGATTGCGTTAAGGCTGTCGGCGAGCTTCCAGCCGTCGATGAACGGCGCGCCGAATGATTCGAAAGGACGGGTTGTGCCCCGGCCCTCGCTGAGCTTGGTGCCTTCGAGAAGACACTGTCCGGGATAGACGACGGCTGTATCGACGGTTGGCATATTCGGAGATGGCATCGCCCAAAGGAGCCCGGTTTCGTCGTGATACTGCGCTCGATCCCAGCCCTGCACTTCCAGCACCGACAGATCGCAACCCGGATGGTGATTCCGTTGCATGTGCTGGGAGATTTCGCCTGCCGTCATGCCGTGACGCATGGGCAGCGGATGCAGACCCACGAAACTGGCATAGGCCGGGTCGAGCACGGTTCCTTCCACCTGAGTGCCGCCGATGGGGTTTGGGCGGTCGAGGATCAACACCGGGATGCCCAGCCGCTCGCAGGCCTTCATGCAGAGCGTCATGGTCCAGATGAAGGTGTAGTAGCGCACGCCGATATCGACGATGTCGATGACGAGCAGGTCGAGACCGCTCAGCATGGCGTCGGTCGGCTCGCGGTGCTCGCCGTAGAGGGAGTAGAAGGGCAGGCCGGTGCGCGGGTCGCGGTATCCCTCCCACTCGATCATGTTGTCTTGGGTGTGCCCCCAGATGCCGTGCTGCGGGCCGAAGACCGCCCCGATTTCGAACCCATCCTTGTCTTGTCTGGCGATCAGCGCATCCAGCCCAAGAACCCCACCCCGAGTGATCGACGCTTGGTTGCAGACGTAGCCAATCCGCTTTCCCTTCAGCGGAGCGCAGCTTTGGGAGAGGAGGCGGTCGAGGCCGGTGAGGACAGGCATACGGGGATTGTAGATTGTAGATTGTTGATTGAGGATTACATTTCGCAGGAGTTCAATCATCAATTTGCAATCTCCGATCTACAATCTCTCATGCCCACGCAAGCGCGCATCACCGGTACGTTCCTCGACGAGATCACCCACGACATCCCGAGCCAAAACTGGGGGTCGAAGGAGTGGCGGCGGGAGTTTGAGCTTTATTCCAAGATCGGGATCGACACCGTCATCATCATCCGCGCGGGCTATCAGAACAAGTGCATCTTCCCCAGCAAGACCCTCCCCGACCTGCTCCCGATCTACGACGACATCGGCGAAACCTTCTACTCTCTGGCGGACGAGTTTGGGCTGAGCGTTTACTTCGGCACCTACGATTCGGGCTTCCATTGGATGCGGCGAACATGGTGGAAAGAGGTCGAGGTCAACAAGCCGTTTTTGGAAGAGGCCGTGGAGCGGTATGGGCACCACCCGTCGTTCAAGGGCTGGTATCTCAGCCACGAGACGGGCAAGAACGACGCCCACATCATCGAGCTGTTCAACCATATCGGACGGTTCTGCAAGGAGCTGAAAGACGTGCCGGTGCTCATCTCTCCCTACCCGCAGGGGGCAAAGCAGCTTCATGAGAACGCCTTTACGCTGGAGGAGTCGTTCGACCACTGGGATCGCATCTTTGCCGACACGCGCGGCGCGTTCGACATCTGCGCGTTTCAGGACGGGCAGGTTCACTATCAGGAGTTGCCGCACTTCATCAAGGGGATCGGTGAGCTTGGCCGGAAGTATGGGGCGACGATCTGGTCGAACCTCGAGTCGTTCGACCGGGATATGCCGATCAAGTTCCCCCCGGCGGACTGGCGGTATCTGCGGTTCAAGATGGAGACGGCGGCTCAGATTGCCGAGAAGATCATCACGTTCGAGTTTCCCCACTTCATGTCGCCGCATTCGTGCTATCCAGCCGCGCACAACCTGTTCGACCGGTATGCCGAGTATGCCGGAATCGATATCTGATATCTGATTTCAGATGTCCGATCTCGAATTCACGCCGCTTTCTGACGCTTGGCTTCACGCTTGAAGGCATACATCCGCTCGTCGGCTTCCTGAGTGACTCTGTTGCACGTGCTAGCGCTGGTGATTTCGGCAACCCCATAGCTGAACCCGATCGCGGTCATGACGGGACCAATATTGAGAGGTGTGTTCAGTGCCCGGATCAGAAAATCTTCAAGCCGCTTGGTCAGTTGCTCAGCCGATTGTTTGGCGATAATCGTGAACTCATCTCCGCCAAGCCGGGCGACAGAGCAGTCACGCCCAAACGTCTTATAAAAGAGCTGAGTGAACTCAACGAGCGCAGCATCTCCGGCCTGATGTCCATAGGTGTCGTTGATCAGCTTGAAACCGTCTAGGTCAATCACCGCCAAAGAAGCGGTTTGCCCCTGACGGGCAAGCTCAACAATCTCAGAAAGTCGATACTCGTGCGAGGTGCGATTGGGGAGTTTGGTTAAGCTATCTGCCCTTGCGGCGGCGTTGGCGGACTCCAGCCGAGCCCGCATCTCCTCTAACTCCGCTCGGTACTGCTCGTGAATCTCAGCGGTGCAGTTCCTGTACTCGCTAACGGCATCGGCGAGTACTCGAACCTCTTGGGCAACAGTTTGGCGCAGCTCTTCAAAACTCGAAATACTGTCAATGGAACTAAGGCGTCGGGTCATCCCGTTCGCGCCTCTGGCGATCTTGTCACCAGATTCAAGCGCTTTATCCAACGAACCGACAAGATCACGGAGCGATTGATCCAGATCGCCGATGATCTCCTCTATCGACTCGCGTTGGTGGTTAGCAAACACCTCCGCAGATTCTCCCATCGACTTTGCGAGGCGCAAAAACTGATCTTCGTGAGAAAGCGACTTCGCTTTCTCTTGCAGAGCATCCAGGTCGCCCGCGAACTCAACAGATTTAGACTCCTTTGGCGCGATGACAAGGAGCTTCAGAGCATGCACTGTCGAGCCCAAGAACACGGCATAACGAGTCAGCCTATCGCCAGCTGATTTTTCCGGGTTCCTCTTCCACGAAAGCACATGATAATTCTTAGAGCCTTTGATGTGGATTCTGACCGGCAAACTTGCGAGCTTCCGCTTTCTCGCCCTGTGATTGTGTATTACCAAGTTCGAGTTAAGTAAGAAAAAGGACCGCCTGCACAAGCAAGCGACCCTTCTTAGATATTCCGAGTGCAGATCTACTTGCGGTAAACAAACCGCTCAAGAGTCACGCTGTACTCCTTGCGCACAGTATCGTAGGTGACCTTGTAGACCGTCGGGTAGTAACCGGGCTTTGCAACCTTTTCCGGAAGCACGATCTCTTGCTCAGACTGTGGCTTGGTTAGCATCCAGCCCAAGTCCACCATCGGCTCAAAAAAGTGGACATTGCCGTTGTAGGAACCAAAGATAAAGGTCTGAGTAAACGGCGTGCCGTTGAACTCCGGGCTCTTCGGATTCACCCAATGTGCTCCCATGTACGGCATCTCCGCTCCAGGCGCATAGACATAACCCTTCGACATCATGCCGTTGGGCACCGGCTTCTGAAACTTAGAGAGGTCCCCGTCGACAATCCTCATCTGCGCCCGCTCCGCTGTAGACACCATATAGAAATGGAAGTCGAGATGCGGCGTCGTGTAGATTCCGGCGGGCTCATGCCCCTCTGGGTTCCAATCGATGCTGACGTGGTTAAACGGCGTAACGTTTGCCTGCTTGGGCAGCGTGACGAGGAAGCTGTGCCCCATGCCATCCTCTCCCATATCTTTGGGGAGGTTCTCAAAGGCGCTTTCCGACATTGTAACGCCGACAGCCTCAGGCTTCTTATCCTCGCCGATTCGAACCCAAGAGCGTGCGGTTCCGTTGCCCATCAAGACGGTTTCGCCGATAAACGTTCCGGTCGTCTTGGTTTGACAAAAAGGGCAAGCCGATACGGCTGCCGTGGCCATCGCCACCATGGCGATAATGCTGATCTTTCCTGTTTTCATGTTCTTCCTTCTCTCTTCAAACGCAGTGGGACAGTCGCCCACAAAACGTGGGATTGTATGGATACACCCTCCTCAAATGTCGCCAGAGAACGAAGAATTAGGCATGCTGGTCGTTTGCGATGCGATATTTGGGCCTTCCGACTAGGAAAGAGGTCCGAGAGACAAGCAATCCTACGGGGACTTACTGCCCGTCACGGATGTGTAACGCAAAGGCTTATTCTGTAAAGAACGAGCTGATCTCTGCAAGAGACTTGCGCCCAAGATCGGGCACCATGCAATCCGGATGAGGGTAACCAACCGGCATAAGCACAAAGGGCTTTTCGTTAATCGGCCTGCCGCAAAGATCGCGTAAGAATGTCATTGGAGCGGGAGTGTGAGTGAGTGTCGCAAGACCCGCATGGTGCAGGGCTTGAATCAGGAATCCGACCGCAATCCCCACCGATTCGGTCATGTAGTAGTTCTTTAACCGTCCACCGTCGGGCAGCAGGTCGTAATCGCGACGAAAAACAACGATCACCCAAGGCGCAGCCGTTATGTGCTCTTTGCGAAAGTCGGTGCCAAGCGGAGCAAGCGCCTCAAGCCACTCATCGGGTGCGCGATCATCATAAAACGCTCGCTCCTCAACCTCGGTAGCGGTTCGAATCTTCCGCTTCATCTCCGGGTCGCCGATCGCTGCAAAATGCCACGGCTGGCGATGGGCTCCACTTGGAGCCGTACCCGCGACGAGAATCGCCTTCTCGATGACATCTCTCGGAACGGGATCGCATGAAAACTGCCGAACGGTCCGCCTGGCGTTAGCAATCTCATACTCCTTCTCAATACGTTCTCGAACCTGATCGACCGGCACGCGCTCCGGTCGATAGGGGACAGGCTTAAACGATTCGGGCATTCAAGGATTCTACAAGCCGGACGCGGGCTGAATCAATCTAACTGAACTCTATCCTCACACCTGCGTCCATTCCACCGAGATGCTCGCCGTCCGATGAAGACGGTCTGCGGAGGACTTCGATGAAACGACATTGGGCTACGATCACAATTTGTACAGCTTCACTCGCAATCGCGACAATCGCGATCACGACACAAACTTCATTTGCGCAGGGAGATCAAGGCGGCTTCCAAAATGGTGGCCAAGGCGGCGCGGGCCCGCGAGGCTTCGGCGGCGGCGACCCTAACCAACGACCAGGGCAAGGCGGACAAGGTGGTTTCGGCGGCTTTGCCGGGGGAATGGGTGGCGGCGGTGGAGCAGCCATCGACAGCGACCAATTCTTCCTCTATGTTGTCTCCGGAAACAACCTGATCAAGATTCAGAAATCGGACCTTAAGGTTGTCGGCACGACTCAATTGATGCAGATGGGCGCACCGGGAGCCGGAGGCTTTGGTGCCCCTGGACAAGGTCGTGGCGGCGCAACAGGAGCCGGTGGCGGTGGACAGCAGCGCGGCGGTGGCGGCGGCGGAACACCTCCTCCCGCAGAAAGCGCGGATTAGCTTCATTCCTAAGGGATTCTTTACGGCTGCCCGATCTATTCGACCGGGCAGCCGTTGGAATGTGGCGGGTGCTAAACGCTCATCAATCGCTCAAAAACAACCTGGCGTTTGATCTCCTCAAACCCCAACCGCACATAAAAGTCGTGCGCCTCCGTTCGTTTCTCATTCATGCGCAGGCGCACTTTTTCGACGCCCAATTGATCGGCAAGTGCAAAGGCATGGTTGATGAGCGCCTTGCCGTGCCCCTCGCCCCGACTGTCCTCGTCCACAACGAGGCCCGAAATCAGCAAGTAAGGCTCGCTTGTCAGTTCAGCATCAAGGCGAGCGCCCATCCAGCCGACTATCTTATTCTCCGACTCGACCACAAACACAAAACGCTCAGGGTCGTCAAGAAACGATTGAAGGGATGACCGCATGCGTTCGAGGCTCACCGAGTAGCCAAGCTGGACACTTAACCGCGCCATCTCATGGGCATCGTCAAGGAGCGCCTCGCGAATTCGACCAGCCATAAGCCGATTATGAATCCGCGCTGCAAACAATGCAGTCAGAAAGGAAATCTGGTGGAGGCGGGGAGAATTGAACTCCCTTCCAAAACCGTCGCACTAACCATCACCACGAGCGTCTTCCCAGATTAATCTTAGTGCCAACCTGCCCTGAGACCGGCCAGTTGACACCCAGCTCGATTAGTTTAACTCAGCTTGCTTCAAGCGGCAACTCACTGAGCGATCCGGATTTTGTTACACCCGAACTCTCTCCTACCGACTCGGAGAGGGCGGACGCGCTGCGTTAATTAGGCAGCGTAGGCGAAATTGTTGTTCGCTTTTACTTTTTTGCCGCTTTTTACGAGGCCAACGGCTCCTCGGCTCGCAACGGAAAGTCGAACCAGCTCTGTCGAACCCGTTCGCCCCCAGTTCCTACAATTATAGAACATCGGTTGCTTGCAGGCAGTTCCAGGCTCAAATTTTCAGGTCTATATAGATTTTTTGCACGTAAATCGGACAGTTCTAAAGTATTCTTGAGAATGAGATTGTTACAGATTGCCCGGTCGTGTGCATCATTCGTTCGCGCACGACACGTCTGAATTTCTGGAGAATGCCCGTGAATACACATCGTTTGACTCTTTGCTCGGTCGGTTTGGCAGTATTGGCCAGCGCCGCATTAGCCCAATCGGGGCGAGTCGGCCCGACCAAGATTTTTACAACGTCACGAGCCGTGGTGGAGAGCACTGCAAAGTTCCAACCGCAGATTAACCCCATCATGCGCGCAGGCCTGTTCGTACCCGAGAACCCCGGCCGCAACCTAATCTTGGCTCCACCCGAAGCGATGAATGCGCTTCCCGTTGGAGGCATAGCGCCATACAAGAACACCACCGGCAAGGCCTACTTCCCCGGAATCACAGCGACGGGATGGGTCCCTGCCGACCCCCACATCGCGGTGGGTAAGACGCACGTCGTCCAAGTCGTGAACTCGGATATTGCGTTCTTCACCAAGACGGGCACAAAGGTTTTCCAGCAGAGAATGGATGGCGCGTCCGGTTTCTTCGGCAGTGTCGGTGCAAGCAGCTTTGTCTTCGACCCCAAAGCGATCTACGACGCGAATACGGACCGATACTTCGTTGTCGCACTAGACAAGACTGCCGACGACTCCAATCTACTCATTGCTGTCTCCGACGATGACAACCCCGTCGGAAACTGGTTCAAGTACAAAATCAACTGTAAGCTCACGGTCGGCGCCGATACCTTCTGGCTCGACTACCCGGGCTGGGGTCTCAACAAGGATGCCGTGGTTTGCTCGGGCAATATGTTCGGCCTAAACAACGGTGGATTCGGTGGCGCACAGTTCGTCGTAATCAAGAAGGCACAGCTCCTCACTGGCGCTGCCGCTCAAGTGACATCGCTTGTCCACGCTGGCGGTTATTCCGTCCAGATGGCAGAGACACGCGACAACGCTCTCGACAAGATCTATGCGATTTCGTTGCAGAACACGGGCCAAGTACGGATGTACGCGATCACTAACACGGCGGGCGTGCCCGTACTGAACTTCACCTCAGTCGGCATTCCGTCCTACAACCAGGTCACACGAAACGCAAACACCATCGGCAGTGTGCTCGACCCGGTAAGCGACCGCGTTTTCCAAGCAACGTTCATCAACGGGAAGCTGTACACAACGCACGTCGCGATGACAAACGATAACCGAATCGGTTCGCGCTGGTACCAAATCAGCATGAACAACTATCCGGTCGGAACCCCAACCACCGATATGGCAGGTTTGGTCACGGCGAACGCCGGACAAGACGCATTCATGCCAGGTATCGCCGTCAACAACCTCGGCGATGTCTCGCTCATCTTCACACGCAGCAGCCCATCGGTCGCTGCCGACGTGATGATCTGTTCGCGAAAATCGACTGATGCTCCGGGCGTCATGAGCACTCCCGTCCAGATGGCCACTTCAACAGGTTCGGGCTACGGCGGACGCTGGGGTGACTATCACTCCGTGCAGATTGATCCCAGTGATGGGCTCACATTCTGGGGAGTTGCCAAGACGATCAATGGCAATAGCTGGGCAACTCAAATCGTCTCTTGGTCGGTAAGCAGTCCAATCGAAGTTGCCGACGAATGGGATGCAACCTCCGTGGCCGCATTCCTTGGAAACTATGCTGGCGGAGATGTGACTTCGGTCCAATCCGTAAACAACGTAACCTACAACGTTTCGTCGGTCTACATCCAATCCCTCGGGTACGCGGCGGCTGTTGAAGCAACCTTCAACGTCACCCCCGGACCGTACAACAACATGTTCGTGAAGATCAAGGCCAACCAGGTCTTGTCCGTAACAGGCATGGTCTGGGTTTGGAACTGGAACACAAACTCCTATGAGTTCATCAAGGCTTGGCCGCTTCCGAATTCGAATACGGTTAGCCTCCAACTCTTCGGTAACCTGGCTCGATTCGTGGGCGCGGATGGAACGGTCAAAGTCGTGTTCCGCACGAACTTCGGACTCAAGGCATCCAAGTCGCACGTCCTCAAGGCTGACCTCATTCAGTTCTTGACAACGACGCCCGGCTAATCGACTCAGAAACAGATAGGGAATAAGCGGGCCGCTATAGCGGCTCGCTTATTTTAATTGGGCACTCCACCATCACCCCCTCCCTGCCCCAAGCTATAATCAAGCCAATATGACGCGTGTTTTGGTGATTGACGACGAGCCCGATGTCTTGCAGGCCGTAGCTCGTCGACTTGAAAGGTGCGGCTATGGCGTCGAGACAGCGGTCAGCGCCGAGGACGGAATCAAGAAGGTCTTCGACACCGCGCGACCCTTCGACGTGATCGTCACCGATATGAGCATGGATGACCCCGAAGCAGGCCTCCACGTACTCAGCGCCGCATTCTCGCGTGATCTCTTCGCCGAAGTTATCGTCATGACCGCCTACGGCAACGTTGCAAATGCCGTCGAATGCATGAAGCGTGGAGCGTTCGATTACGTCGAGAAAAACTCCCCGGGCATTGATACATTCGAACTGCTCACTCTAAAGATTGATCAAGCGATGGAAAGACGTCGGCGCGACATGCGCACGATTGAATTGTGGGAGCGGACTGCAAAAGTCCGAGAAAGAGAAAAGGCTCCAAGCCTTCCTGATTAGTATTTGCAGGAACGCACTATGTTCATTTAGAACTTTAGAACGTGCTGCTGCCGATTCGATCTAAGAATCCTCCGGAAAGCTTTCCAGTAGGGACGGTCCTCCTCATTATTGCGAACGTAGTGGTTTATGCCTTTACGTCCGACATGTTCCTGAGCATCAAGGACCCAATTGTCGAAAACTACGGGCTCTCATACAACAATATGAGTCCGTTAACATTCTTCTCAAGCACGTTTTTACATGCCGATCTCTTTCACCTTCTCGGCAACATGTGGTTTCTCTACCTCTTCGGGTTTGCCGTGGAGGGTCGCTTCCGAACACCTAAGTTCCTCGCTGTCTACTTTTTAGCTGGTCTAGCCGGTGACGCCCTGCACCTAGCGCTAATGGGAGCACGCGAGCCAGATCTGCCAAGTATTGGTGCGTCTGGTGCGATCATGGGCGTTATGGGGGCGGCGATCTATATGTTCCCGCATGCCAAGGTCATGATGCTGTACTTCTTCGGCATCTGGTGGTACGGTATCACCGATTGGGCGATGTGGGTCGTCGGGCTAATCTATGTTGGGCTAGACGTACTGGGCGCCCTTGTGAGTGCAACCGGGGGTGGAGTCGCCCATTTGGCTCACCTTGGCGGAGTGGGTGGTGGGTTCCTCATCTGTATGTTGCTCCGAACCCACCGCGACGATGCCTACACGAGCGAAGCGAAGGCAAGCCTCGACGAAACAAAAGACCTCAGTCTTCTTTCAGCATCAGAGCTACAAGCTCTTTACGAGATCAATCCAAAGGATCATAAAATCATTACGCATTGGATGCTATCCATCATCCGTGGCAGGAGCTACTCAACACTGCCCGCCGGCACCGGCTACAGCAGCCACTACAATCCGCAGAAAATCGACCCGATGGCGATGCAGGCTGGTATGGGATTTATGAGTGGCCCGCCAAAACCGACGGTATTAGGGCAAGGGGGTTCCAGCCCCGACACCTGCATTCGAGCCTTTCTGGGTGCCTTGCCGCAGTTGGTCAAAGAGATGCCCGCTGCCACCATGTCGAGCATCCTCTTACAGTTCCCCGCCGACCCAGGAAGCATTCCTTCCTATGCTTTCTTCGAGGTCGGAACAAAGCTGGAAAGGGAAGGGCAAGGAATTCAGGCGCTTCAAATGTATGATCACGTTCTCAAGCATCCACAGCCATCGCAATCGGACCTTGAGGCAGCGATGTTTCGCAGTGGTGTCCTGTGCGAAGGGCAGATTGCAAACTTCGAGCGCTCGGCCCACTGTTACCGTGAGATCATTCGCGTATTCCCCATGAGCACCTTTGCGGACAATGCGCGGTCGCGCCTCGCAAACCTCCAAAAGTCCGGCCGTATCAAGTAATTGCCAGAATAAATAATAGTAAGTATATTTTATGATGTATATTAAAGGTGGTGACATCATGAAAAAGCTGCATATCACGCTCTCACTCCTCCTCGCCGCCTCCGCCCTCTTCGGATTTAGCCGCCAAGACCCGCACAATCACGGCAAAACGTCCGCCCAAAAGCCGCAATCTGCCGCTGAACTGGCCTTCGACCAATTCAAGAGCATGGTCGGCGTTTGGGAAGGGAAGGACGCCTCAACCGGTCGCAACATCAAGATCGAATACAGGCTCATCGCCAACGGCTCCGTCGTAATGGCGACCTCCGACTACGACGCCCACCCAAACGACCAGATGGTCACGATGTACTCGCTCGACATCGGCAAGCTCATCCTCACTCACTACTGCGTGGCCCGCAACCAGCCAAGGCTTGAGGCCACAAATATCTCTGCCGACGGTAAAACCATCGAGTTCAGGTTCAAAAACGGCACCGGCTTGAAAGACATCAATACCGGGCACATGCACAACGTGAACGTCTGGTTCCTCGACAAGGACACCTACAAAGATCAATGGAGCTTCTATCAAAACGGCAAAGAAACCTTCATGGAAGACTTCACGCTCAAGCGCGTCAAATGAACCCCAGCCACGGGCGAATGACCGTCCCTCAAAAGGGACGGTCCTGTTTTTTGAAAGATTATGTGACCATATGGTCACATATAGACCAAATCTGTGTTATGCTCCTAATCGGTGAACGAAGACGGCCTGGATTCTGTATTTAAGTCCCTCTCCGACCGCACCCGACGAAGGCTTCTCGACATGCTCAAGGAGAAACCACGGACAACGGGCGACCTATGCGCGCAGTTCCCCGACGTCACGCGGTTTGCGATCATGAAGCATCTGGAGGTGCTGGTCACAGCTGGCCTGGTCGTGCTGCGTCGGCAGGGAAGAGAGAGGTGGAACCACATCAACGTTGTGCCCTTGCAAGAGGCGCACGAACGTTGGGTGAGCCAGTATCAGCAGGCATGGGCGTCTTCGCTCCTGACTTTGCGGCGAACGGTCGAATCCGAGAGCCGCGCGGAGAGATTAGCAATGGATCAGATGACAATAGAACAAGAGATCGTCATTGGGGGTGCCCCCGACACTGTATATAAAGCGTTGACCGAAAACATCGGCGCTTGGTGGTCACACTCCTTCTCAGATGCGCCCAAGCACATCACCCTCGAACCGTTTCCTGGAGGACGGTTCTTCGAAGAGTTTGAGGGCGGCGGCGGGCTATACGCAACCGTCACCTACGCCGAACCCGGCAAAGAGCTGCGAATGCTCGGGCCAATGGGCATGTCGGGCGCGGTCGCAGGATATGTCGAATACCGGCTCGAAGCCGAAGGCAAAGACACACGACTCAAGCTTTCCCATCGCGTCGTTGGAGAGGTGACTGACGAAAGAAAGAGTCTCTACACAACGGGGTGGAATGCACTCCTCACCCAACGCTTAAAGCCTTTTGTCGAAAATGGGGAAAGATATCGTTAGCTGATTTCCACCCATTTGGGAATTAAAAGCACGATTCTAAGGGCATTTCAGAGGTCCCGTCGGTCCTCGGCGGGACCTTTCTGCAGCACACGGCCGTCGCCGAATTGAACCGCAACCGCCGATTCCGGCCCATTTTTTACAAGGAATGGCCCATATTCAGCGGGACTTTTCCGCAATCGTTGCATTAGGGGTTTGAGTGGGGTACAACTTGCCCTCGCGACTCAGAGCGGGGACGGTTAAGAGAACCGAAAAGATGCGAGGAAATCGCCTGGGACCCTTGACTTCCGCAACGAGACGTGCCTATAATTCCAATTGCTGTCCGAGAGGTCGGCAAGCTCCTTGAAAGTTGTATAGAGTGCGTTTGGTAAGGTGAGCTACAAGCAGGACTACGGTCCTGCAAAACGAAGGCCGAACGAGGAACGATAATCTAATCGAGAGACGTTTGGATCCCGCAAGGGAAAAACTTCGACCCCTGAAAATAAACGACCTGATCCCGTTCAGTCGGGAATAGGAAATTTTTTTCGGAGAGTTTGATCATGGCTCAGGACGAACGCTGGCGGCGTGCCTAAAACATGCAAGTCGAACGAGAGAGCAATCTCTAGTGGCGAACGGCGGAGTAATACATAAGCAACGTGCCCCGAAGACTGGGATAGCCGATGGAAACGTCGAGTAATACCAGATGTGGCCGCGGGTAGGCATCTATCTGCGATTAAACGGTTTTTCGCTTCGGGAGCGGCTTATGCCTCATCAGCTAGTTGGTAGGGTAACGGCCTACCAAGGCTACGACGGGTAGGGGGTCTGAGAGGATGATCCCCCCGAGTGGGACTGAGACACGGCCCACACACCTACGGGTGGCAGCAGTTGGGAATCTTGCACAATGGGGGAAACCCTGATGCAGCGACGCCGCGTGGAGGATGACGGATCTAGGTCTGTAAACTCCTTTTTCATGGAAAGACTTAGGACGGTACCATGAGAATAAGCACCGGCTAACTACGTGCCAGCAGCCGCGGTAAGACGTAGGGTGCAAGCGTTGTCCGGATTTACTGGGCGTAAAGAGCGCGTAGGCGGTCTGTTAAGTGAGAAGTGAAATCTCTATCGCTCAACGAAGAAATGGCTTTTCATACTGGCAGACTTGAGGAACGCAGAGGTGACTGGAATTCCTGGTGGAGCGGTGAAATGCATAGATATCAGGAGGAACTCCCATGGCGAAGGCAGGTCACTGGGCGTTATCTGACGCTGAGGCGCGAAAGCGTGGGTAGCAAACAGGATTAGATACCCTGGTAGTCCACGCCCTAAACGATGGATACTACTCGTTGGGGGTATCGACCCCCCCAGTGAGCGAAGCAAACGCGTTAAGTATCCCGCCTGGGGAGTACGGCCGCAAGGTTGAAACTCAAATGAATTGACGGGGACCCGCACAAGCGGTGGAGCATGTGGATTAATTCGATAATAACCGAAGAACCTTACCCAGTCTTGACATCGATGGAAAGTCCTAGAAATAGGGCCCTCTCCCACAAGGAGACCTGAAGACAGATGTTGCATGGCTGTCGTCAGCTCGTGCCGTGAGGTGTACGGTTAAGTCCGCCAACGAGCGCAACCCTCGTTCTATGTTACCAGCGAGTAAAGTCGGGGACTCATAGGAGACCGCCGGTGTAAGCCGGAGGAAGGTGAGGATGACGTCAAGTCAGCATGGCTCTTACGACTGGGGCTTCACACATGCTACAATGGGCGAAACAAACGGCAGCAATACCGCGAGGTGGAGCAAATCCGAAAAATACGCCCCCAGTTCAGATTGCAGTCTGCAACTCGACTGCATGAAGGTGGAATCGCTAGTAAACGCAGGTCAGCTATACTGCGTTGAATACGTTCCCGGGTCTTGTACACACCGCCCGTCAAGTCACCTGAATTGTCTTCACCCGAAGTCCGTGGCCTAACCGTAAGGAGGGAGCGGCCGAAGGTGAGGGGGGTAAGGGGGACTAAGTCGTAACAAGGTACCCGTACCGGAAGGTGTGGGTGGATCACCTCCTTAAGGATAAGCACTTGACTCTGCACGTCAGAGTTAACATATCCAGGTCGGTCTCATCTTTCAGATGCACTCTATAGAGCTTTCAAGGAGAAGGCGTCCCGAACTGTAATGGTTCGGGGCGCTTTTTTGCGTTAAGATAAGGGTATGAGCGCAATGGCGCAAACGACCCTGGACTGGATTACAGTCCGAAAAGCGTTCTTTGCCTCCACGCTAGCCGGCTTCGTGGTTGCTCTTGTCACTAGTCCGACATCTATCCCAGGCATAACTTCAAGCTTGGGTAACACTCCAATAAGCCAAGCCATTTACCACTTCATATTGGGGCTCGGAATGCACGTCGTTCCCAGTGCAATCGCCTTTGCGTTGACCTTCATGATTCCCCTTGTCTCTGGGAACAAAACGCTCAGGTGGGCATGGGGCACCTTGCTGATCTTGGCCAGCTTCCAAGGTGAACTCCGCAGCCTGCCCTGGTGGATTCAGGAAGGGCGCGTCGCTGAGATACTCGTGAACGTCCTTATCTTCGGCGGTGTGTTGGCGCTCTTATGCTGGCTTTGGGATCGGAAGCAGAGCCCCCAGGAGCCTGTTTCCGAGGAAAACGGGGTAAGAATCGCGCGGAGTTGGCCGGTCCTGGGTACCGCCATCGCTATCGGCGCTTTCGCTGCCGTAGTGCAGTCTGTCCTTACATTCCTCAGCATGAGGGCTCGTGCGGGTGGGGTAGAAGTTGGTTCCTTCTTTTGGGAGCAGCATTGGAAAGCACTGCCCGGAGAAATATTTGCATTTGGTGTGATGCTGGGGTGCTTGTTGCCCTCACGGAGCAAATCGGTGTATCGATGGCTCATTGGCACTGTTGCCGTCTCGATGATTATTAAGGCCCTGAGCGCCTATCCCTCGATGGTTGATACGTCTAGCCATGGAAGACCTGGGATCATGGCGGGTGTTGGAGAGTGGGGATTGACCGTTCTGGCCGGGTTAGCAGTTAACGTCATTGCGCTTTGGCTTGCTATCATGCTTTATTTGCTAGTCAACCCCGAGGAGAAGATCGGCGAATGGAGTGAGCGTTGGAGAGCAAAACGCCAAAACCGAAAAATTCAGAAAGCACAAGAATGGCTCAGCGGAGAGTAGCCCCACTGCAACGATTACCAACCGTTCCCGTATCAATTGACAATGAAGAGGTCCTTCCAAGACCAGGTCCGAATCTACCGCCGACGCAGCATCGCCATGGCCTTCGTCGCGCCTTTTGTGGCGATGGGCGTCTTTACCAGCGTCGGCGTTTGGCTGCTAAAGGACTACTTTTGGGCGCTGAGCGCGCTCGGTCTTGTCATCGTGCTTGGCGTGGGAGCCCATGGATACTTCTATGCTGCCCCCGCCATGCAGATTTCCCTCGCAAACGGCAAGTCCAGCCCTGAACAAGAGCGGAAACTCAGCAACCTACGCGACGAACTCAGGGTAGCCACCGGGAACACCAACCTCGGCGTCTTCCTGCTCGATAGCCCCGCCATCGACGCCTTTGCCCTCGGCGAACGGTACGGAATGCCCGCGATCGGCGTGACGGAGGGTGCGCTGGAGGCTTGTTCGCGCGACGAACTGATGTGTATGCTCGCCTTCGCCGCCGCGTCGCTGCAGATGCGCGACATCCGGTTCCTCGCCATGGTTTGGGCGCTGGCGATGCTGGGGCCTAATATGCTGCGGCTGTTCGCGGAAGGGTGGGGACAGCTTGTCAGCGACCTGGAGGCTTTCGTGCCTGCACTGGTGATGCTCCTCATTGCTGTCGTGCTGAGCATCTTCGGCTGGGTATGCGCAGGCTGGATTTATGGCCTGATCCTCTCCAAGCGCCAAAAGATGGCAGACGCCCTGGCGCTCCAACTCTCCCGACACCCGGAAGCATACATATCCGCAATGGAGAAAGCCGCGCGAAGACCCATCATTGGGATCGGTGGTGACGTCGCCCCGGTCGCCTTTGTTGGCAGCGTCAAGAACGGCGACATGCGACGCTCGGTAAGAAGAAGAATCAACACCATCGGGCGAATCTTCGGCGTGAGCAAAACGGTCGTTTGGGGCGGCTAAGACAGATCAACACACCCTAAGAAAGAGGCGATCTCAATCCGTTTGAAACTCCATCCCTTAAGGGAGGGACAGTGAACAGAGTGAACCGAAGGCGGGTGGCGTGAGCAGTGATGGTTTAGCGCAGCTCAACCCGCCAGACCATCCTCAGCCCCGACCACACCTCCGAAACTGCGCAAACCTTATTGTCCACCAAGCCCATCGGCAAGCAAAGGTCGCGCAGGTCTTGTTCGGTGATGTCGGTCGGCACCTTGGAAGCCTTCTTCGGCCAGCAGATCCAGATCGACCCGTTTGGACGGATGGATTCCCCTAACGCGGCCATCGCAG
Organism: Fimbriimonadaceae bacterium; assembly: GCA_019638775.1. Taxonomy (NCBI): domain Bacteria; kingdom Bacillati; phylum Armatimonadota; class Fimbriimonadia; order Fimbriimonadales; family Fimbriimonadaceae; species Fimbriimonadaceae bacterium. The sequence goes on from JAHBTD010000003.1 coordinate 489,719, forward strand.
ATTCCATGTCCGCCTTCCAAAAAAAGAACGCGAGCACGATGTCACAGAATTGCCCAGGCTCATAAGTGGCAGGACTCAAGCCATCCAGCCACTCCGCCAACCCATCGGGAGCATTCAGCGCCGTCACGACATGCTCGGGCTTGATGCCGAGCTTCTTGGGGAGCGGAGTGCCGGAGTAGCCAACGGTGGACATAAAGGAAAATGATGAACGATGAGTTATGAATGATGAGTAAGAAGATTATCCCCATTCATCATTCATCGTTCCTAATTCATCCTTGAATCATTACTCCCGCCTCTTCGCCATCTGCTTTCCAAACCATTTCTCATTCCCATCAGCCGTCAGCTCCGCCTCAAACTTTGCCACCAGGGCCTGCGCATCGCTCTCAAAGTGATAGCTCCCGTCGATATCCCCCTGCCAGATCGACTCGATCACCCACTCCGGGACAGGTAAGAAAATGATCCGCTCCGGCGCATCAAGCTTCACCGTGACAATCGCCGAACCACCTTGCGGGTCGGGGTAGATGAATTCAAGGTAGATAGCCTGAGGCTCATAGCGGGTCGTGCCCATCTGCGGCAGGCCCTTCACCTTGGCATCGAGAAAGGTCTGCTCGTCAAATTCGCCCTCGGAAGGGGGAAGACCTTGCTTGAGCTGCTCAAAGATCATCAGCCTTTTCTCGGCAGCATAGGCGTTCAATGGCATAGCTTATTATGGATATTTTTTGAGCGCTGAGCTTTCACACTGCTGGAGGGTCACTGTCCTCAGTGACCGATCCCAATGACAAAGGAAAGTGCCTACCCCTTCACAACCGTAAAGTCCCCTTTACGCTTCCCAACAACAATCTTCCACCCCGTTTTTAACTTGAGCGTCCAGCCCGGCCCACTCACGGCACCGGAAGCAGGCGCCACCACCTTCGCCGACCGCCAATCCCCCGCAATCAAAACGCCATCGGTGACCTCAATCGTCCCCCATTCGTCAATGATCGTCGCCGTCGGATAATAGGTTCCATCCTCATCAAGCGGTACCAAATTCTGCGGATCAAAGGAGACTCGCATCTTCTCAAAAGGAAGAAGCAGAACCGGACCCTCAATCATCCGCTTGCGGATCGCCGCGAGCTTCTCCAGCCTCGCCTTCTCCCGGTCTGTCTCGATCTGGAGCAGTTCGTCGTAGCCGTAGGGCTTTGCAAGCGCGATAGTCGCCGAATCCGATTGAAACGTCTTCAAATCATAAAGCTCAGCAAGCATCCCGGCAAGGCTCGACTGCGCAGTAAGAGTCTTCCGCCACCGAATCTCGTCGTATAGCGCAGCTTCCCGAACGTTCAAAAGAAGCGCATAAGCCGGACCAGTCTTGTAAGCAAACCGCCGCGAATAGGTATCCAGTCCAACAAAGTAATTCAACTGATTGCTCATCCACATCCGCGATTCCGGCTCCCAGCCCCCGCGCATCATGTAGCCCGTAAACTCCGCAAGCCCCTCGTTCAGCTCAAGCTGGTCCTCCTCGACCTTGGCTTTGGGGAACAGTCGGTACCGCATCTGACGGAACTCCAGCGCATTCTTCGCATACCGATCGCGATCCTTCGCCGTCCGTGCCAAAAGCGCCTCACTCAGCGCTTTGAGTTCAAGCTGAAGCCACAAACGGCCATCCTTGGTTTCCATCTGCGCATTTTGGGGCGACGCGCCAGGGATGCCAAGCTCCGGCTGAATCCGGTGAAACAGCTCGTGGATCATCAGAGTCGCTCGCTCGGCGCGGTTGGAGGGCAAAGGCCACATCACCATCGTCCAACGGCTGCCCGCCCAATCGATCGCCGTGTTCGCAATCGCGATCTGATCCGACAGCTTGCCCAAAAAAACCTCGGCCTGCTCCGAAAACTCACCTTCCGGCGGCCTTTGATTTGTCACGTAAGTTCGGGTGTCCGCATGAACAAAGATCATCGGCCCATAAAGGGGTTTGCCCCAAAGCTGCGCGTCGTCGTCATCGGAAATCCACTTGGCTTCCTGAAAATATCGCTTCGCCGTCGGGATATCAATTGGACCCTGAATGGGATTCAGCGGCAGCAATGTCAATGCTATAAGTGGCGCAATACAGATCACACTCGAATTCTATTGCAGACCGCCGAGGCAAGCTTGTATTGCGCCTGCAATATGGACGCGCTTTGCGTTATTTCATCAATCGCCGGTACTTCGACGGGGCGATCCCGTAAGCCTTGACGAATTCACGAGAGAAGTGCGCTTGGTCATAGAAGCCAAGGTCCACGGCAATCTCGGCAATGAGCGCATCGGTCGCCCCAAGCCTCTTCTTTGCCTCTTCAAGCTTGAGCCACCGTGCATATTCCCCCACCGAACAACCGTGAATCTTGCGGAAGGTCCGGGCAAGGTGCGCCTCATGGACCCCAACCTCCGCAGCGATCTTGCTCAAAGAAAACGTCTGTTCGGGGCTGTCATGAAGCAGGCCCATGATTCGGCGCATCCATTCCGGTTCGGCCTGATACTCCTTGCGTAAGGTGCGTTCGGCATGGGTGAGAAGACTAAGCGTTAGCGAGGCCAGCGCCAGCAGGGATGCCGGATCGGAAGTTCGAAACTCGGCATAGATGCGCTCAATAAGGCGGCAGGTGGTCGGGTCGTTCAAGACGGTGGCCATCTCTAAAACCTCCACCGCGCCACCTAGCCGCTTATGAAAGTCAGGAGAGAATTCGACACTCAGCGTATGCGCACCTTCCGGACCGATCTCGTCGGAATGGGCCTGTCCTGCCGGAACGATGAGTAATGAACCAGGAACGCAGGTCAGCACCTTGCCCGGATAAGTCTCGATAAACTGCCCGCTGATGAGGCAGGTGATGTGCGAAAGCACATGCTCATGTTGGGGGATGTGCATCGCCCCGGTGAAGTGGTTTTCCGTGATCGTGAATTCAAGCGATTGTCGCCGGCGTATCGATTCGCCGAAGTATTCGCCCAATCCCAGCTTTTGACTCACACACGCCATTTTAATCTTCCTACTGCATTCTCTTTGCCAGGGACTTCCCGAGCGTCAAAGATTGTCAGATAGTTCGCCCGTCGAGGCCCGCCAAACAGCTCGTGGCTATCCGTGCGAAGGGTAAAATAGACGCATGAGCAAGGTGGTAGAAGGCGACAAAGTCCGTATCGTGACACGGGCCGTCACAGAAGAGGACCGAAAGTCAAACCGCTATTACGACCATATGGGCGGGCTGACCGGAACTGTGCAAAACGTTTACGGCGCCGACGAGGTGGCCGTGATGGTCGATCTTGACTCCTTGAGCGAAGTTTCGCGAAACGTCCACACCGTCGCAAACGAGCGGATGAGAGAAAAATTCCTCGGCTCCGTTTCCGAAGAGCAGAAGAAACTGCTCACCGATGAAGAACTCAACTTCATGGCCCACTACATGCTCCTCGTCCGCCAAGCGGATTTGGAGAAGCTCGGAAAATGAGAAACGAGGAAAGATGAATGATGAACGATGAAGTTGGCCAAGGTTCCCTATTCATCACTCATCGTTCCTAATTCATCCTTTCCTGCGTTCAGCGCCCCGGTAAACTCCCCCCTTCCATGACCATCGACGAACAGTTGGCGATCCTGCGCAGAGCGACGATTGAAATCATCTCCGAAGCCGAGCTCATCGACAAGCTCAAAAGCGGACGCCCCCTGCGTATCAAGCTAGGCGTCGATCCCACCGCTCGTGACGTCACGCTCGGTTGGGCTGTTGTCCTTCGCAAACTCCGCGATTTTCAAAGGCTAGGTCATCAAGCCGTTCTTGTGATTGGCGACTTCACCGCCATGATCGGCGATCCCAGCGGCAAAAGCAAAACCCGCAAACAGCTCACGCCCGAAGAGGTCGCCCAAAACGTTGAGGCCGTCAAGAAGCAGTTTGGAAAGATTCTCGACATCGACAAGACCGAGATCCGCCCCAACAGCGAATGGCTTGGCAAAATGAACTTCGAAGACGTGCTGCGGCTGTGCGCGAAGACAACCATCGCCCGCATCATGGAGCGCGACGATTTCAGCAAGCGTTGGGAAGCGCATCAGGCCATCGGCATGCACGAGCTGATGTATCCGCTCCTGCAAGGGACGGATTCGGTCGCGCTGGAAGCTGATGTCGAGCTCGGGGGGAACGACCAGAAGTTCAACAACCTCATGGGTCGGCAGCTCCAGGAAGCCAACGGACAGGCTCCCCAAGTCGTCGTTCTTTCGCCACTCTTGGTTGGCACGGACGGCAAAGAGAAAATGTCGCAGTCGCTCGGCAACTATGTGAGCATCATCGACACGCCGAACGACATGTTCGGCAAAACGATGTCGATCCCAGATGAGCTGATCGAGAACTGGTTTGAACTCTGCACCGACGTGCCGATGCCCGAGGTAAAGGAACTGCTTGCACCCGGCAAGAACCCACGCGATGCCAAGGTCCGACTGGCGAAAGAGATCGTCGCGCTTTACCATTCAACAGAAGCCGCCGACGAAGCCGAGAACTACTTCATCGAAACCTTCAGCAAGCGTCAGCAACCCGTGGAGGCTGAGGAGGCCGCCATCCCGCAAGAGCTGATCGTTGAGGGCCTCGTCCCATTGGCGAACCTGATCGGGGCGCTTGAAATGGCAAAGTCGAACGGCGCTGCCCGTGACCTTATCAAAGCCGGAGCCGTCGCCCTCGATGGCGAAAAGGTAAGCGACCCCTTCATCAAGCTCGCCCCAAACGACCTGAAAGGAAAGGTCTTAAAGGTCGGCAAGCACCAGTTCCGAAAGCTCGTCTAGTTGGGAGTGCGGAACTTCAGAGTGTGTTGCTTTCGCCAGACGTAACCACCCACTGGAGGGTCACTGTCCTCAGTGACCACTCTTGGCCAGACGTGGTCACCCACTGGAGGGTCACTGTCCTCAGTGACCGCTCTTGGACTCTTGGACATTGAGGACAATGTCCCTCCAGCCTCGAAACAACTCACACTTCCATCTATAGAAACCCACCCACCGGACACCAGTGCTCCCCTCCCCGTAAAATCCCCATCTTTTTATTGTAGAAATGTTGCATTAAAGCCAACAATTACAATAACATTGCAATAGATAAATTCATGCAGGTGTCTCAGCTATGAAGAAAAACGGATTTACCCTTATCGAACTCCTTGTCGTCATCGCGATCATCGCCATTCTTGCCGCGATTCTCTTCCCGGTTTTTGCTTCGGCAAAGCTCGCCGCCAAGAAAACAGCTGACATGAGCAACGTCCGCCAGATCGGTATGGCGATCCAGATGTACGCCAATGACAACGACGACCTCTCCCTCTACAAGGACGAGACCATCGACTACGAGTGGTATTTGCCTCTCTACACCTATGTAAAGAATCCGACGATTTTCCGCACTCCCGCCTATAAAGCCCTGCCTTCGGAGCCGCCAACCGACTACCTCATCAATGGCGTGATGGCCCACAGTGCGAGCCTCACCCAATTCAGCGACCCTTCTGGGCAGATCATCATCGCCCTGCGAAGGCAAGAGGTTGAAGACACGGACTACCATCCTTGGCCCGGCGATTACACAAGCTGGGACGACCCGAACGCCTACGAATTCGATGAAGGAAGCGGAGTTGAAAACTGGTTCGACAAACGAATCTTCCACGATGCGTTCAGCAAAGGTTCAAACTTCGCCTTCATCGACGGCCACGCGAAATTCCTCCGATGGGAGCTCACTTACAATAACCGCCCCTATCCAGGCATGCACAACGTAGACCGGATCGTTGGAATTCGGGAGTAGATTGGAAAGCTATCGGCTTCGATCTCCGATAGCCGATAGCCGATAGCCGATAGCTGATCGCTGATGTCCGTGGTTCCTACTTAAACCTTCCAGCAATCTTCCCAAAAGCCCCTGGCCCCGCGTAGACCGCTGTCCCTTCAAGCATCTCTTCGATGCGCAGGAGTTGGTTGTACTTGGCAACGCGGTCGGTACGGTTCGGCGCGCCGGTCTTGATCTGCCCGCAGTTCGTCGCCACCGCAAGGTCGGCAATCGTTACATCTTCCGTCTCGCCCGACCGGTGGCTCATCACAGCCGTATAGCCCGCTCGCTTAGCCATATCAACAGCCGCGAGAGTTTCGGTGAGCGATCCGATCTGGTTCACCTTCACAAGGATGGAGTTCGCCGTGCCCGTGTCGATGCCGCGCTTCAACCGTTCGACATTGGTCACAAACAGGTCGTCGCCGACAAGCTGAACCTTCGATCCAACACGGTCGGTGATCTGCTTCCAGCCATCCCAATCCTCTTCCGAGAAGCCATCTTCGACGCTGATGATCGGATACTTCTCCGTAAGTCCAGCGATGTAGTCGGTCTGCTCAGCGGGCGAAAGCTGTTTGCCGTTCTTGTAAACGTACTTCTTCGTCTTCTCGTCGAAGAATTCGGTTGCGGCACAGTCCAAGCCAAGCCACATGTCGTCCCCGGCTTTGTATCCGGCTTGGGCAATCGCCTCAATGATATAGTCGAGAGCCAACTCCTGTGACTCCAGGTTCGGCGCGAATCCGCCCTCATCGCCAACGCCGGTGTTCAACCCCTTGCCCTTCAATACCTTCTTGAGTTTGTGGAAAACCTCAGTCCCCTTCTGAAGCGCCTCAGCAAAACTCTCTGCCTTCACCGGTAGAACCATAAACTCCTGAAAATCCACGTTCGAGTCGGCATGCTTGCCGCCATTGAGGATGTTCATCATCGGCACGGGCAGAACCGCCGCGCTAACGCCACCAACGTACTTATAGAGCGGCTGTCGGCAATAGTTGGAAGCGGCTTTGGCGACGGCTAGAGACACACCCAAAATCGCGTTTGCGCCTAGCTTTGCCTTGTTGGGTGTACCGTCAAGCTCAAGCAAAACCGCATCGATTGCGACTTGGTCTGTTGCATCCATATCGATCAGCTCAACAGCGATTGCATCGTTGACGTTTTCGACCGCTTGGAGTACGCCCTTGCCATCATAACGACCTTTATCCTCGTCCCGAAGCTCAACGGCTTCGAACTGCCCAGTGCTGGCCCCGCTTGGCACGGCAGCGCGGCCCCAAGCCCCACTTTCGAGGATAACATCCACTTCAACGGTGGGGTTTCCACGGCTGTCCAAAATCTCACGAGCGACGACGTCAACAATGTTGGGCATGACGTCGATAGCGTACCTCTGGCAGGGCGGATATCAGGGCTCGCGTCCCAATTGACCAGGACCGATCCAAAGTACACTTATGGGGCTGGCGCAGAGCCGCACGGCAAGGTGAGGGATCCGTTGAAAGTACCGTTTTACGATATCAAAGCTCAGTACGACGAACTTCAAGCTCCGATGGACGCAGCCGTCCATGAGGTCATTTCGACCGGCGCTTACGTGATGGGGAAGTACCATAACGCGCTCGAAAAAGAGCTTGCCGAATACCACGGCTGCAAGCACGGAATCGCCGTCAACTCCGGTACGGACGCCCTCCGCATCATGATGGACGCAGTCGGGATTGGAGCGGGCGATGAAGTGATCACCACCGCTTTCACTTTCGTGGCGAGCGTCGAAACGATCATGCAAACGGGAGCCACGCCCGTGTTTATCGACATCGATCCCGCGACATTCCAGATGGACCCCAACCTCATCGAAGCCGCCATCACCCCGCACACCAAGGCCATTCTCCCGATTCACCTCTTTGGACAGCTTGCCGACATCCGCCGAATCAAGGAGATCGCCGACAAGCATAACTTGATCCTCCTCGAAGACGCCGCCCAGGCGCTGGGATCGCACAACAACGGGGAATACGCCGGACAATTTGGTGTCGCCGCTGGATTCAGTTTTTATGTGACGAAGAACCTTGGTGCAGCTGGCGACGGCGGTCTGATCATGACCAACGATGATGCCATCGCCGAGCGAAGCAAGTCGATGCGTGTGCACGGCATGGGTCGCGAACGCTACTACTACGATCACCTCGGATACACAAGCCGCCTCGCCGAGGTTCAGGCCGCCGTGCTCCACGTCAAGTTCACAAAGTTCGAGGAGTGGAATTCGCGCCGTCTCGAACTGGCCAAGACCTATTTCGAGATTCTTGAGGGCAGTTCGGTCGTGCTCCCGGCTCTCCTCTCCGGAAACAATACGACATGGCATCAGTTCACCATTCGATCATCCCGGCGTGATGAGCTTCAAGAGTTCTTAAAGCAGCGAGAAGTGGGTTCGATGATCTACTATCCTGTGCCTATTCACTTCCACGAACCGTACGCTCATCTCGCGAATGGCAAAGGTAGCCTCCCGATCACGGAGCAGGTTTCCGAGGAGTGCTTAAGCCTTCCGATCCATCAGCACATGTCTCAGGATCAAGTGGCCTTCGCCGCGACCTGCATCAAAGAGTTTGCGGGCAGCGCGGTCACAGCCTAAGCACAACCGGAGCTTGCCGTGAGTTCGGGTAGGCAGGTAGTCTTCAAGTAGTCGCCAAGTTGTTGGCATGTTGTTTGTCCGTCAAGCAATTTGCAGACAACTTGCAAACTACTTGTCAACAACTTGACAACGGTTCTCCATGCAGGTTCCACCTTACATCCCACAGCCGGTTGAAATTCCGAACAACCTGACTCAGGAGAAATATCTCGTGCGACTCGGCTTTGTGCGCAGGGTCGCCGCCCTGCACATGCTCACACTAGGGATTGTCGCTGCGCTCGTCCTCGCCCCAATCCCCCAAATGCCCCTCCCAACCGCCGTACTGCTAACAGTGGGCTGTCTGATTGCACTCGTGAGCCTCCGAAGGATCGAGAAGGGTCAGAAATACGAGCAGATCATCTCGCTAGTCTTGTTCCCGCTGATGCTGGTTTCGATGGCTCTCACCATCCAGGGGCTCGATGCAATCGGCTGGCCGATGTGGGCGCTGCCTGTCGGCGTGGTGCTGGCCCAGCTTTACACCTTTGTAAGCGGGCGCGACCTCAGCTACATAGTGATGTTCCTGCTGCCCTTGGTCCTTGGGGTCACGGGAATCATCGTCTATGGGATTTGGGCAAGCATCGACCGGGGGACCATCTTCGGAGCCTGCATTCTGCACGGAACGGTGCTTTTCTACTACGTTTACGACCTGGCCTCTCTCTTAAGTCGGCGAAGGTTGGGTGAGGAGCTTGGGGCGGTCATCGACCTTTATCGCGATCCCCTCAACTTCTTGAGCTACACCATCCGTGTGATTCGCCACTGGCGCAAATACAGCGTTTGGGGGCGTCCATAATGGTACGCATCACCTGCATCATCAAACCTCATCGCCTTGAGCAGGTGAAATCCGCCATCGCATCACTGGGAGTTTCGGGGATGAATGTTGCCGACGTTCGTGGTTGTGGCAACTCCCCCGAGAAGGCAAACTGGTTTGGCGGCGAAGAGATCCTCGTTGCCCTACCACTGCGCTCCAAGGTCGAAGTTGTCGTTTCCGACGACATGAAAGAGTCGATTATCGAAGCTATTCTCGAATATGCGCGGTCTGGAGACTCCGGTGACGGTAAAATCTTTGTCGAACACGTTGAAGACGCTATCCGAATACGAACGCGTGAACAGGGCGATCCCGCCATTGAGTGAACGCATTCGGCTTTTGAAACGTCTGAGTTCAGGAATCCAAAAGTGACGGTCTAAACAATGATTTCTTCTCTTGTTGCTCTCGCTGTTATCGCCTTCTCCCCGATGGAGGCCCAGAATCTGCAGGTCAGTGTCAACGTCAAGGATGGCGACACGATCTCCGGCGAGATGAATTTCCGGGTCTCGGTCCAATCGAAAAACCCCGTAAACCAGGTCGAGTTCTATGTCGGCGATAACCTTCGCGATACCGACTCAAGCACCCCTTACGAGTTCAAGTTGGACACGATCAGCGAAAATGACGGATCAATTAAGCTGACCTTTGCCGCGTACACAACCGAAGGCGAAAACGTAAAGCGGGTTGTCAACGCCAAAATCGACAACGGCTTGTCGAAGGGGGCAGATTTCCACGTAACGCGTGGACGCGAACTGCTCAGCGAGAGCAAATGGGATGACGCGATTTTGGCAGGCAGAATTGCCCTCAAAGCCAAACCGAACCATAACCCCGCCCGACTCATCATGGCTCGCGCCTACTATGGCCTCGGAGTGTTGGACAAGGCACAAAAGTACGCCGAAGATGCGCTGTCCGACGATCCCAAGTTCAGCGAAGCTCAAGAGTTCCTTTCCGCGATTCTCCTGAACCAAGTCTTTACCATCATCAATCGCGGCGGCAAAGAAGAAGAAACGATCAAGGCCATCCGGACAACCCTCGTGGGCGCTGTCACAAACAGCCGCAAGTTCGTGGATGCCGGTGTGGACAACTTTGGAACGGTGACCGCCGAGAATCGAATGGCTTACGTTGACGCCGCGATTCGCGCTCACCGCTATTCAGCCGTCACCCAAGAGCTTGGCCCCATCTTCCGCCAAAACTCCAAGGATTACCAAGTCGGAAATCGACTTGCTTACGCTTACGTCAGACTCGGTCGCTGGGATGAGGCCTTCATCGCGATGGAAGCCATGAAGCGTGCCGGTGTGCTCGATGCCTACAGCTACGCCCTTCTCGGCGTGATTGAGGCATGGAGGTCGAACGAGCAGGCATCTGACGATGCCATGCGCGAAGCCGTCCTTAGCGATGGCGATAACCTCGGAGTGCGAACCGCACAGGCAGCAATCGCTCTGCGAAGAGGCCGCTACGATACGCTCGGACCGCTGTCGACCGCTTTGGTTAATGATGCAGGCAGCCGGACAGAATCGTTCTACTACAGAAGCATCGCTCAAAATGCACGCTCCCAGTTTGCAGACGCCGAGCGCTCCTTCCAAAGAGCCGTTCTTGCTGATCCCATCAACTACGAAATGTACATCGAGCGCGGAAACCAGGCGCTCACGCTGGTCATCAACTCCCAGGTGAGCTCAAACCAATTCCCGCACCTCGTGCAGTTGGCCCGCGCTTACTTCGAGGCTTCACTCGCCGCAAGGCCAGATTCGGCAGAAGCCCTCACCGGTATCGCCTTCGTCAGCGCATACGAAAAGAAGAATGCCGACGCGATTCGCTTCGCCCGGGCCGCAACCCAGGCAAACGCGAACTACGCAGCCGGACACTTTCTGCTTTCGATGGTCGCAGCCACAGGCGAGGCCGAGGCTAAAGCTGCTGCCGAGAACATCCGCCGTGGCACCCGAGATGGCAGCCTAACTTCCGAGCAGCGCGAGCAGATTCGCCGCTTGTCCGATCAGTCGAATGAGTACGGCAAAGAGGCTGTTCGAGCAAACCAGGAAGCAGGTCGGCTTGATCGAGCAAACCTCTCCGGACGAACGATGCCCGGCACCATCGAAGCCTTCAACTACTTCGTGCGCTACGGACGCATTCCGTACATGATCTCACCCAAGTAGATGTGGTGAACGAAGCGATTGGGCGCTGAGATACCTCAGCGCCCAATCGTGTTTATTAGGCTCAACGATTACGATGTCCGAAAGTCATGATCGCAAACGGCGAAAGGGTATCATGAACGCTCGCGTCGGGGCGTGGCGCAGTTTGGTAGCGCGCTTCGCTGGGGGTGAAGAGGTCGCAGGTTCGAATCCTGTCGCCCCGACCAACTTTCTCATACATCATCGCCAATTGACGTCGCATCCATTACTGCCCGCCGGTCCGAGGCGATAACCTTGCAGTAGTCTGTAGTAAGCGATTGATATGAGCCTTCTGAGCGCACTGTTAGCCATCACTTTTCTAGGAGCGGGGTTCGTTCCTTTGCTCTATCGCTGTGTGCCAAAGCTGGCTGCCTGGCTATCCCCAATCCCGGCGCTTTTCGTCTTCGTTGCCTTCTGCGCCCAATTCAAAACCAAACCCGCGGGAACCTTCCTCATGGAGTCCAATTCATGGGTCCCCGAGATTGGACTGAGCTGGAGCCTTGGCCTCGATAGTTTTCGTCTTCTCTTCGCTCTCCTCATCACAGGCATAGGTTTCCTCGTCCTTCTCTACGGGGGGCATTACTGCTCCGGTCGCGCATACGGGCCAAGGATGCTGACCTTCCTGTACTTGTTCATGGGCTCCATGCTAGGGCTCGTGCTAAGCCAAAACCTCCTGCTTGTCGTCATCTTTTGGGAGCTGACAAGTCTAACCTCTTTCTTCCTGATCGGCTTAAGATTTGAAGACTTCTACGCCGTCAAGTCAGCTCAGCGAGCCCTGCTCACGACCGGTTTTGGTGGTCTGTTCCTCCTCGCCGGAATGATCGGCCTTGGACAGAGTTTTGGAACCTACGAGTTCCCCCAAATCATGGCGATGGGCCACGCAAACCCCATCCCTGGCTGGGCGATTGTCTCGATCCTGATAGGATGTCTCACCAAGTCGGCTCAGTTTCCATTCCACGCCTGGCTTCCAGGCGCAATGGTCGCTCCCACTCCAGTCAGCGCCTACTTACACTCGGCAACTATGGTCAAGGCCGGTGTCTTCCTGCTCGCCGTCCTCAGTCCTATTTTGGGCAACACGTTTTACTGGAGCCCGATCTTGATCGGCGCTGGCACGGCAACGGTATTCATCTCCACGGGTGCGCTGCTCAAGCACGACTTCAAGCAAGCGATGGCCTTCTCCACGGTCGGCGTTCTCGGCCTGATGGTCATGCTCATCGGCATCGGCACACCGCAGGCAATGTACGCCCTTTCAGCGCTCATCGTTACCCACGCGCTCTACAAGGCCACGCTCTTTCTCAGCTCCGGCACGATTGACCGCCAAATGCGAACTCGAGACATGACTTCGCTCGCCGAAACTGGCGTCGCTTTGCCGTGGACTAGGTTTGCCGTTGGCGTAGCGTGTCTCTCAATGGGGGGCGTTCCTCTTTTCCTTGGCTTTGCCACCAAGGAATATATCTACAAGACCTGGCTATCCTCGCCGGTCGCATGGTGGTCCGCCATAGGCTTCCTCTCATCGGGGGTTCTCACCGCCGCAATCGCTTGGCGAACGTTCTCATCCGTAGTTCTTCCCAAGTCCACGCAACGCGCCGAACTCAAGCCAGAGATTCGCCCGATGCAGTTGCCGATCCTCGTGCTTGCGATCGCCGGGCTCGTCGCCGGAATTGCGGTGCCGCTAGTCGTCCGCATCCTTCCTGCCGCAACCGATGCAGCGGTGCCCGAGCTGAAGTGGTGGTATGGCTTCGACGTTGTCTTGGCGATTAGCCTTAGCTCGATCGCCGTGGGCGCTGTGGTTGCAAAGCTTATCAAACCTCATGTGTCAACTCAGGAGGACCGTGAGTTTCTGGACAGCGTCTTCTTCGGCATTCATCGTGTGTCGAGAAACATGGTGCGCGTGCTGCAAACCGGCCACCTCCGACGTTACATCCAGCTCACGCTGATCTCGGTTCTGGTGCTCGTCGGCATCGGTATCTGGCGGGTCGGGGGATTGCGATTTAATGCCGGTGATGTCGAGATACAGGCGCACGAACTGATCGTCACTTTGGCAATCGTCGCCGGAGCTATCGGAGCGGTCGTCGCCTCCAACCGCCTGCGAGCCATCGTCTCCCTTGGTGTCGTTGGGTTCGGAATCGCCGCCGTCTATATCATGTTCGGCGCACCTGACCTTGCCATGACCCAGATCTTCGTTGAGATTCTCACGGTCATTCTCTTCGTCTTAATCTTCTATCACATGCCCAAGTTCAGCCGACTGAGCAGCCTGCTCGGGCGGCGCTTCGATGCCGTCCTCGCTTGCGGAGTGGGGGCGATGATGACCGTTCTCACGATAGTCGCTGCCAACCAAGAGCACAAGGAAAGCATCGCCAACTGGCACGCCGAAAACGCGCTCGTCCAAGGCCAGGGCCGCAACGTCGTGAACGTCATGCTGGTCGACTTCCGAGGTTTGGATACGATGGGCGAGATCACCGTTCTTGGCATCGCTGCAATCGGTGTCTACGCCATCCTCAAGCTCAAACCCCGAAAGAAGGAGGAGTCGTCATAGGATCGATCATCTTCCGAACGGGGACGCGCTTCATGCTTCCCATCCTCCTGATGTTCTCGCTGTTCCTGTTATGGCGTGGACACAACGCCCCGGGCGGGGGGTTCTCAGGTGGTCTCGTTGCCGCAGCTGCGCTCACACTTCACCTGTTGGCGTTTGGCATCCCCGCGACCAAAAAGCTGCTGCGCGTCTCGCCGCGAACGATGATCGCATCCGGGCTGCTCATCGCCGCGCTCAGCGGGGTAGCCCCTATGTTTGTGGGCAAGCCGTTCATGACCGGTCTTTGGGTCGATGTAAACGGCACGCACTTGGGCACACCCATGCTTTTTGATCTTGGAGTTTATGTGTTGGTGATCGGGATGGCGCTAAAGATCATCGTGACGATTTCGGAGGAAGACAGATGACGATAGTACTTGCGGTTGTAGTGGGAATTCTGTTTGCGTGTGGACTCTATCTGATGATGCGCCGCACGCTTGTCAAACTCTTGCTAGGCCTTGCCCTGATAGGCAATGCCGCCAATCTGATGATCTTCGTTTCGGCTGGCCTTACCCGAGGCGCACCACCTCTCATCGGCGCGGGTGAGACCGCTCCTCCCAAAACGTACGCCGATCCACTTGCCCAAGCGCTCATCCTCACCGCGATCGTGATCGGATTCGGGGTGCTCGCCTTCACCCTCGCGCTTGTAAGACGTACTTACCAGGTCACCAAGACCGACGACTTGAACGAACTGACAACAACGGATAGATAACTTGCTGATACTGCCAATCCTCATACCGCTGTTCGCTGCGATATCGCTCTTCTTCTTAGTGCGATCACGCAAGATGCAGCGCGTCACGAGCATATTGGCTTCGTTGGCTCATTTCGGAGTGGCGGTCAGCCTCCTCGTCCAAGTATCGCAGGCTGGAGCAATCAGTCTGCGCTTGGGAAGTTGGCCCGCGCCTTACGGCATTGCATTTACGCTCGACCGCATGGGCGCAATGATGCTCGCGGTCGGCTCCTTCGTCGCCCTCGCCGTGATCACTTTTGCGATGGGGAGTCTGGATGGACGCCGCGAAAAATTCGGCTACTACGCGCTCTCGCAAATCCTGCTGATGGGAGTATCCGGCTCCTTCATCACCGCCGATATCTTCAATCTCTTCGTATGGTTTGAAGTCACTCTTATCGCCTCCTTTGTCCTGATGTCGCTGGGTGGAGAGCGCGCCCAGGTGGAAGGGGGTTACAAGTACGTTGCCCTCAACCTCATCTCCTCATCGATATTCTTGGTTGCGGTCGGACTTCTGTACGCGTCGGTCGGAACACTCAACTTTGCCGATCTGCCAGGCCGGATCGCCGCCCTCCCCGACAAGAGCTTTGTCACCGTTCTCGGGATGCTGTTCATCGTCACGTTTGGCATCAAGTCAGCCCTTTTCCCCCTTTTCTTCTGGCTGCCAGCCTCCTACCACACTCCCCCGGGAGTGGTCTCTGCGCTCTTTGCCGGACTGCTCACCAAGGTCGGCATCTTCGCCATGTTTCGCTCGTTCACGATGGTCTTTGTGACCGATCCCGGCCTATATCAATCGGTCATCCTTGTCCTTGCCGTATTGACCATGGTCTTCGGCGCGTTGGGAGCCATCGCCCAAAAAGACCTGCGCAGGTTGCTCGCCTTCATCCTCGTCAGCCACGTCGGCTACATGACGCTTGGCCTTGCCGTGATGTCGCCACACAGTCTCGGCAGCGCTCTCTATTACATGGTCCACCACATGGTTTGCATGTGCTTGCTGTTCCTTTGCGCTGGCATCGTCAAGCACCTCACCCGCAACAAGACCATGCACGAACTCGGTGGCCTCGCCGCCGTTCGCCCATACCTTGCTATCCTCTTTGTATTGGGCGGATTTGCGATTTCAGGTTTGCCACCATTTTCCGGGTTCTATCCAAAGGTCGGCCTTTTCCAAGCGATCTTTGCCAGTGAAGCCCCCCACGTTGCTTGGGCCGTCCTCGCGTCGTCAGCCCTCACCATCCTCGCCATCTTAAAGGCCTGGAACGAGGTGTTCTGGGGACCGCGACCCAAAGATCTGGAACTCGTCGAACTCTCCCCCAAACGTGCGATGGCGATGTATCTGCCAACCACAGTTCTGGCGATTGCCGTCATGGGGTCTGGAATCTTCGCTCGCCCGATTGCGGCTTGGTCGCACGCCGCCGCCGACCAACTGCTCAACCCCATCGAATACAAGCGGGCGACGCTCGGAGGCGTTGAAGAATGATCATCTGGAGCTTGATCTTAGGTGGACTCTGGGTTTGCCTGAACGGCAGCTTCACGCTGGGAAGCTGGCTAATGGGCTCTCTCGTCGGCTGGGCCGTTCTGCGGATGAGTTTCCCAAAAGGGATGGAGCCAGAATCGCGGCAGCTCATCTACTTGTCAAAGCTTCCCGCATTCATCCTGTTCTTCCTAAGGGAGCTTGTCTTGGCAAACCTCGTCATGGCCGCCGACCTGCTCTCCAACTCCCGCCGACTCCGACCCGGTGTCATCGCCATCCCGTTGGATGTCAAAACCGACGCCCAGATCGAGCTGCTTGCCACGCTGATCACGCTCACCCCAGGCACACTCAGCCTCGATGTTGCCTCCGACCGGAGCAAGCTCTACGTCCACGCGATGTTCCTCCCCGAGCAGGATATCGACAGGATGCGTCAATTGATTAAGGAGGGCTTTGAGTCGCGAATTCTCGCGCTCTTCCGCTAACCATGACTGCCCTGCAAATCACCGTTCAGATCGTTCTCTTTCTCCTCAGCGTAGGCATGCTGGGGGCATTCTTCCGTCTACGCAGAGGCCCCAGTCTCCCCGACAGAGTAGTCGCCCTCGACTTGATCGGAGTGCTCATCGTCACCATCATCGCTTCGCTGTCGATTTGGCTCGATCTGCGTGTGCTCGTCGACATCCTCCTGGCGATGGCGCTCGTTTCGTTCCTGGGCACTGTTGCCCTTGCCAAGTACATCGAGAGGGGGTCCTAATGATTCGGGAAGCTGTAACTGTAGGGCTAGTTTGCATAGGAGCGTTCTTTGCGCTGCTCGCCGTTGTCGGTGTGCTAAAGCACCCCGATCTCTTCACACGAATGCAGGCCACAACCAAAGCCTCGACGCTCGGGATCGGCTGCCTGATGATGGCTTCAGCTGTGTATTTTTGGGATCTTGGCGTTGCGGTGAAGTGCCTTCTTGTCGTCGTTTTCTTCTTTATCACCCAGCCCATCGCCGCCCACATGCTCGCCCGAGCCGCCTACATCTCCGATGTTCCCCTCGCCGACAGCACCGCCGTCGATGAGCTAAAGGGGCATTATGACCCTGTCACCCACGAGCTACTTTCAGAGCAGTATTTTGAACCTACCGCACCGTCCGATGAGCCCAAACTAGACAGCGAGGACGATACCGACGACAAGGCCGAGGGGTGGTAAAGCGTAACTTTCCGCTTCACAATAAGAGGCAGAAGGAAAGCTATGAAGAACATTCACGACATGGTCAAGGCCCTCAGCGATGAGCAGGCCATCGAAATGACCGAAAAATACGGCGCGCACAACTACCATCCCCTCCACGTCAACATCGTCCGAGCCAAGGGCATTTACGCATTCGATGGAGCAGGGAGGGAGTACGTTGACTGTATCGGGTCGTACTCAGCCGTCGCCAACGGACACCTCAGCGACTACATCATCGAAACGATTCGCGAGCAGCTCGACATCCTCACCCTTACCAGTCGCGCTGTCTACACATCCGAACTCGCCCTATTCCTCAAAGAGATTTGCGACTTCACCGGAATGGACATGGCGTGCCCCATGAACACCGGCGCCGAAGCCGTAGAAACCGCCATCAAGATGGCGCGAAAGTGGGCCTACACGGTCAAAGGTGTGCCCGACAATCAAGCCGAGATCATCGTAGCTCAAGACAACTTCCACGGCAGAACGACCACCATCGTTGGCTTCAGCACCGAAGAGCAATACAAGCAGAATTTCGGCCCCTTCACCCCCGGCTTCACCATCGTACCGTTTGGGGATATCACGGCTCTCGAATCGAAGATCAGCCCAAACACGGCTGCCATTCTGATGGAGCCAATCCAAGCCGAAGGCGGCATCCTTTTCCCACCCCCCGGCTACATGGAGCAGGTTCGCAAGCTTTGCGACAAGCATAACGTTCTGCTGATCTGGGATGAGATTCAGACCGGGTTCTGCCGAACCGGAAAGAACTTTGCCTGGGAGCACGAAGCGGCAAAACCTGACCTCATGTGTCTCGGGAAAGCCCTTGGCGGCGGCGTGATGCCGGTGTCGGCGGTTGTCGGTTCCAAGGAAGCCATCGGCGTGTTTGTGCCGGGCGACCACGGCTCGACGTTCGGCGGCAATCCGCTCGCTTGTGTAGTAGGCATCGCCGCAATTGAAGAGATGAAGGAAAAGAAGCTCTCCGAAAACTCAGCTCGCCTCGGCAAGAAGCTCGTCGACGCGCTAAAAGCGCTGCCGCATCCGTTCATCGACGATGTGCGTGGGCGGGGGCTCTTGGTTGGGCTTGAAGTGTCGGAAGAAGTCGATACGAAGAAGCTTGCCGCAGCCTTTATCGAGAATGGAATCCTCACCAAAGAGACCCGATCCCGAACCTTCCGCTTTGCGCCTCCATTGACGATTACGGAAACCGAACTCGATATAGTGATCGAAAAGACGCGAAAGGCATTGGATGCGGTTGTGCCCGCAAAGGTCTAAAAAGCTATCAGCTATCGGCAATCAGCTATCCGTGCCCGATAGCTGATCGCTGATAGCCGATTTCTGATCGCTGATAGCTGACCGCCGATTGCTGATAGCTGATAGCCGATCGCTGATTTCTGATAGCCGATTTCTGATCGCCGATCGCTCCGAAGTAAGCCCTCGTCACTCGTCTACCCATTTGGGTAGACTCTTCCCATGTCGCACGACAAGATCGTCGTCCTGGGAGCGCGGGAGAATAACCTCAAAAACATCAACGTGGAGATCCCCCGCGACAAGCTGGTGGTCATCACTGGCCTCAGCGGCAGCGGAAAATCCAGCCTCGCTTTCGACACGATCTACGCCGAGGGACAAAGACGTTATGTCGAATCCCTCAGCGCCTACGCTCGCCAATTCTTGGGGCAGATGGACAAGCCGGATGTCGACCACATCGAGGGCCTTTCCCCCGCCATCTCCATCGACCAAAAGAGCACCAGTCGCAACCCCCGCTCAACGGTCGGCACGGTCACCGAAATTTACGACTACCTCCGCATCCTCTACGCCCGTGCCGGTGTGCCCCACTGTATCAACGGTCACGGCCCCATCGAACGGCAGTCGCTCGACCAAATCGTCGACGCCGTACTCGAACTCCCCGAAGGCACCAAGCTCCAGATCATGGCCCCGATCATTCGAGGCCGCAAGGGCGAATACAAGAGCGTCATCCAAGACATCGCCAAGCAGGGCTACGTCCGCGTGCGCGTCGATGGGCAGATGTACGAAGTCACCGACGACATCCCGATGGAGCGATATAAGCAGCACACCATTGAGGTGGTCGTCGACCGCATCGTGCTCAAAGAGGGCATCGACCGACGCCTGACCGACTCGGTCGAAGCCGCCCTCAAGCTGGCAAAGGGAATGGTAACGATCTCCCACACAGCTTCAAGCGATCAGCCATCAAAAATCGGTGATCAAGGTTCCGAAATCCGAAATCCAAAATCCAAAATCCAAAAGCCCAAAACTCCATCCTCAACCCATGGCCCCTCCCCCTTGAGGGGGGAGGTCAGTGAACGTAGTGAACTGGGTGGGGGTGATAACTCCCCCGACTCACGACTCACGACTCACGAAATCTGGATCGACAAAGACTTCTCCGAATCCTACGCCTGCAACGAGTGCGGATTCAGCATGTCCGAGCTGGAGCCCCGCATGTTCTCCTTCAACTCCCCCTACGGAGCCTGCCCCGAATGCACCGGCCTCGGCACCAAAACCGAATTCGACCCCAACCTCGTCATCCCCGACATGTCCAAGCCGCTCCGCGATGGTGCCATCGTGCCGTTTGTGTACAAGAGCGGTGAAGTGAAGGAATGGTGGCCCGACGTTCTCGACGGCGTCGGCGAGGCGCTCGGCTTCGACGCAAGCGAGCCCGTCAGCACCCGAACCGCCGAAGAGATGGAAGCTGTCTGGCACGGACTGGATAAGCCCGTCACCGTCCTCATGCGCTACTCCCGCACCGAGCGCAAGTTCCAAAGCAAGTGGGACGGCGTCTTGAACACGCTCAAAAAGAAGTACGAGCAGACCGAAAGCGAATGGGTGCGCAAAGACTTGGAGCAGTACATGTCCACCAAGCCCTGCCCAACCTGCCAAGGCCGCCGCCTGAAGCCGGAAACGCTCAACGTCAAGCTGGACAACAAAGATATCTCTGAAATCACGACGATGTCGGTGGAAGTCGCTCACGACTTCTTTGACAAGCTCCCCAAAAAGCTGAGCAAGCGGCAGATGGCCATCGGCGACCGCGCGATCAAAGAGATCATCGAGCGGCTGCGGTTCCTCGTTGATGTCGGCGTTGGCTACCTCACGCTCGACCGTTCTGCCCGGACCCTCGCCGGTGGAGAAGCCCAGCGCATCCGACTCGCGACCCAGAT
The DNA here is from genome assembly GCA_019638775.1 of Fimbriimonadaceae bacterium. Classification (NCBI taxonomy): domain Bacteria; kingdom Bacillati; phylum Armatimonadota; class Fimbriimonadia; order Fimbriimonadales; family Fimbriimonadaceae; species Fimbriimonadaceae bacterium. Next base: position 510,214 of record JAHBTD010000003.1, read on the forward strand.
CGGAAGCGGCCTGATGGGGTGTCTTTACATCCTTGACGAGCCGTCCATCGGCCTGCACCAGCGCGACAACCGCAAGCTCATCGACACCCTCATCCGCCTACGCGATATGGGCAACACCGTGATCGTCGTCGAGCACGACGAAGAGACGATGATGGCGGCGGACTGGCTGATCGACCTCGGCCCCGGCGCGGGCGAGCACGGCGGCGAGATCATCAACGAAGGCCCAACGAAAGAGTTCTTAAAGAAGAATGTCGGCACTGCCCGATGGCTAAATGGCAAACTCCAAATCGCCACTCCAAAAGAGCGCCGCCAACCCAAAACCCCCAATCCCCTGCTCCCGATCAAGAACACCAACGGCAAGCCGGAAAAGAAAGTTGCGGAGTCCAAAGCTAGCTTTGGAAAGCCGAAGAAAGCGAAGACGAAAGCCTAGCTCCTAGTTTAGTTCAATGCCCCAACCCTCCTAAAGGGTTGAGGCAAAGATCCGAAACCCCCTCCTCGTTAACGTCGAAGACTTAATGAGGAGGGGCAGGGAGTGGAGCAGGATACGGGTGGAAACAGCCCCTCAGCTCGCCTCCCGAACATCCCCCTCAAACGTAAAGTAGAACGTTGCCCCCTCGTTGATTTTCGCCTCTCCCCAAATCTTACCGCCGTGCTTGCTCAGAATGCGCTGCACATTCGCCAAGCCAATTCCGTTACCCGGAAACTCTTCTTCCGAATGCAGCCGTTCAAACGGCTCAAACAGCTTGCTCGCATATTTCATATCGAACCCCGCGCCGTTATCCTTCACATAATAACTGTCTCCATCCTTGCCAAACACGATGTGCGGACGCACGCCCGGACGCCGATACTTATACGCATTGTCAAAAAGATTCTGGATGACGATCTGCAATAGTCCAGGGTCGCCCACAACCTCCAGATTCGGTTCGATCTCGAAGTCGGCTTCGTTGCCCAGACTCTGCGATATCTGGGCTGCAATATCGGAAAGGTCGACCCTTGCAGGTCTGACAATGGCCCGACCAAGCCGCGCATAGCCAAGAAGATCGTCCATCACCTTGCCCATCTTGGCAGCCGCACGGGCTAAGGCTTCCAGCCGTTCGGTGCCCTCGCCGTTCAGCTTGTGGGCATAGTCCTCAATCAAGATTCTCGCATTGAAGTTGATGCCGCGCAAGGGTTGGCGCAAGTCGTGGGCAATCGAATGGCAGAATCCCTCCAGTTCGTCCACCAACTCCTGAAGCTGCTGAGTGCGTTCGACGACGCGGCGCTCCAGGTCGGCGTTGAGGCTTTGAATCTCCTCTTCGTGCCGCTTGCGCAGGGTGATATCGCGCAGGATGCCCGTAAAGATCGTGCCTTCTTCGGTGTGGGTTTCACTGACAGCCAGCTCCAGCGGAAACTCGGTGCCGTCCTTCTTCAGGCCCATCACCTCACGTCCGATTCCGATGATCTTCCTGACGCCCGTCGTGTGATAGTTTTCGAGATACGTGTCATGCTCGGAATGGTAAGGCTCAGGCATCAGCATCCTGACGTTCTTTCCAACCAACTCCTCGGGCGAATAACCGAAGATGGACTCTACAGCTGGGTTGGCGGTAATGATTGTGCCTTCAGGATCGATGGTGAGAATGCCATCCACGGCCGTGTCGACCACGGCCTTCAGCAGACCTTTCTCCTTTTGCAGAGCCTCCTCCTGCGCCTTGCGTTCGGAGACGTCGCGAATGATGCCTGTAAAGATACGCCCGTCTTCTGTGTGCGTTTCGTTGACGGCAAGCTCCAGAGGAAACTCTGTCCCATCCTTCCGCCGACCCTTCACCTCACGGCCGATGCCGATAATCTTCCTCTCTCCGGTCGTCAGATAGTTCTTCAGATAGCCGTCGTGTTCGCCGTGATACGGCTCGGGCATCAGCAGCTTTACGTTCTGCCCGATCAGTTCTTCTGGCGAATAGCCGAAGATGCGCACGACCGCCGGGTTCACTTTGATGATCTTTCCCGCTTCGTCAATGGTAAGGATGCCATCCACCGTCGCATCCACCACCGCCTTCAAAAGCCCGCGCTCCTTGCGGATCGCCTGCTCGGCAGCTTTGCGGCCGGAAATGTCCCTGATCACGCCGGTAAAGATGCGCCCTTCTTCGGTGTAGGTCTCGCTGACGGCAATCTCAACTTCAAACTCCTCGCCGCTCTTCTTGCGCCCGATCACCTCACGCCCAATGCCGATGATCTTCTTCTCGCCGGTCCGCATATAGTTGCGCAGATAGATGTCGTGGTCTTGCCGGAACGGCGAGCCCATCAGCACGCGAACGTTCTGACCGATCAGCTCTTCAGGCTTGTATCCAAAGATGCCCTCGATCGACTGGTTGACGGTGATGATCTCGCCTTTTTCATTGATCGTCACGATCACGTCAATCGCCGTGTTGACCACTGCCATCAGCAAGGCATGCTCGCGTCGGATGGCCTCCGCCGCCGACTTTTGGGCGGAGATGTCGTGCATGATCCCCGTGAAAACCCGCCCCCCTTCCGTCATGGATTCGCTGACAGACAGCTCGATCGGAACCTCGCGTCCATCCTTGTGAAGCCCCCGAACCTCGCGTCCGATCCCGATGATCTTACGCTTGCCCGTGCGTTTGTAGTTCTGGAGATATTCGTCGTGCTCCTCGTGGTAGGGCGAGGGCATGAGCATATTCACGTTCTTGCCGATGATCTCGGCGGCGGAATAACCCAAAATCCGTTCGACGGCCGGGTTGGCGGTGATGATTGTTCCCGCTTCGTCGATGGTGATGATGCCGTCAAGAGCCGCCTCAACGACAGCGCGGAGTAGCTCACTCTCATTCGCTCTTTTTGGATTATCGTTGTGGTCGCCTTTCTTATCCGACGGCATCGAATGCCTCCCCAGGCTATCGGTCTGCTATCCAAACCGCTATACTGTATTCTATTCCATTCCGGCAAGTCCTGAGGTAAAAGGGCAAGCAAAGCTGCATTTTCATAGAGTCCTATCGTTAGATTCACACCTTCAAACTTCGATAAGATATACTAACGTCCACATGTCTTCCGGCTGGATCGTCCTGCGCAATGCCCGTGGCAATAACCTCAAAGGGGTGGATATCGCCATCCCGAAGGGACTGTTCACATGCGTCACCGGAGTCTCCGGCTCTGGCAAATCCACCCTCATCCAAGACACCTTCTTCCCCCGACTGATGTTCGAGGTCTACGGTACGCGTACGGTCTGGGAACCCCACGACAGCATCGAAGGGATCGAGGGAATCGACAAGGTCATCGACATCGACCAGTCCCCGATTGGACGCACACCGCGCTCAAACCCCGCCACCTACACCGGCACCTTCGACATGATCCGCGAGTTGTTTGCCATGACCCCCGACGCCAAGATGCGCGGCTACAAAAACGGGCGGTTCAGCTTCAACGTGAAAGGTGGGCGCTGTGAGGCCTGCAAGGGCGACGGCATCATCAAAATCGAGATGCACTTCCTGCCCGATGTTTACGTCCCTTGCGAAATCTGCAAAGGCAAGCGCTACAACCGCGAAACGCTGGAGGTCAAGTACAAGAACAAGTCGATCTCGGACGTGCTTGGCATGACCGTTGAGGAAGCCTGCGAATTCTTCTCTGCCATCCCCAAAATCCACCGCAAGATGAAAACTCTACTCGACGTGGGATTGGGCTACATCAAGCTCGGACAGCCCGCCACAACGCTTTCTGGCGGTGAGGCCCAGCGTGTCAAGCTGGCAGAAGAGCTTTCCAAACGCTCGACCGGGGCCACCATTTACATCCTCGATGAGCCCACCACCGGACTCCATTTCGAAGACGTCGAGCGGCTGCTCGGTGTCCTGCACCGCTTAGTGGATCAAGGCAACACCGTCATCGTCATCGAGCACAACCTCGACGTGATCAAGACCGCCGACTGGCTAATCGACATGGGCCCCGAAGGTGGGGTCGGCGGCGGCGAGGTCATCGGCACGGGAACACCCGAGGAGATCGCCAACATTACCAACTCTCACACCGGAAGGTATCTGAAAGAGCTGTTTCGCCGGCCCGCGCAGGCATTGGCGAAAAGATGAAGCCCTTCACGCACCTTTGCCGTTCTGTATGATAAGCCCGGAAATGTCGGGGCGAGCGGGCTATGCGAAGGATTCTTCTCTTTACAGGTGCGGGGGCAATCGCCGGTCTGCTCGCCTCCGCCATCAGCACGCCTTTTTACACTTCCCGGGTTAGCCCCTCTCTGCAAGAAATCATGCAGAGCCAATTGATCGACGCTCGAAAGCTCGTCACCTTCGGCACCACTTACGGGCTCGTTCGCGATATCGCCTTCGGAGCGCTCGTGGCCGCCGTGATCGCTTTCTTACTGGCCTCCCGAGAGCCCGCCGAACGACGGCTCGCTCGCGCGGGTATCGCCGCCCTCGTAGGTGCCGTCCTCTATACGGCCATCGACATGGGCATCGAGAAGTTGTTTCTGAGCATCGTCCACGCCCGCCACGGCTCCTACACCGCGCCGATACACTCCGTCAGCCTGCTCCAAATGGCCTTCGAGCCGATGTGGGGTTTCTTGCTTCCCGCGTCGCTCGCCTTATCCGTGCTCATCGCCCACGCTTTCAAGCGGTACTATCGCGGACTTGCCTTGTGGGCGAGCCTAATTGGGGGCTTTGCCGGAATGGGTGCCCGTACTGTTGTAAGTTTGCTATTTGGCGCTTTCTTCATCGGAAAACTCCTGTCCTCAAAAGGCACGCCCGATATGGATTTGACCCCCGGCGTCTGGGCAGAGATGACCGCCCTGATGGTTGCCAACGGAGCAGGGGTTGGGCTGGGATTCGCCTTTGCGATCATGATTCACAAAGCCGCATGGCTGAAGTCGATCAAAGGCCTAACCGAGGGCCGAACCTGGTCGCTCCAACGGCCCCTTGTCAGGATCGGTTGCCACGAGGCAAACGAAGTGTTCTTGCCCCCGGACGGCACCCTAGGAGAAATCCACGCCCAAGTCCAGTCGCAAGATGAAGCCCACTTCATCGTCGATGTCGTTGGCGATACAACCCTGAATGGACAGCATATGCAATCGGCGTGGCTCAAAGATGGCGACCGCATCGGTGTAGGCTCCACGACCTTGGTTTATCGAACCAGGCTGGACTCTCAAAACCACCCTTCCCAAACCCCGAACATCGAACTGCCAAAAACCGCTCCTGCCCCAAACTACACGCCCAACTCGCCAGCAGCCGCTAGCCAGCAGGGAATTCCCACCTCCCAGACCGCACCCCTAAGACTCGTTAGCGATGCGGGCCACGAATTCCCGCTCCGCGATGGCACGCAAACGGTCGGCAGAGATCCAAGCTGCGACATCGCCCTCACGTGGGAACCGTCGGTCTCCCGTCGACACGCCGAGATCACGGTGAGCGGTGGGCAAATCACAGTTGTCGACATCGGCTCAACGAACGGAACATACGTCAACGGTGTCCCGATAACCGTCCCCACTCAAGTCTTGCCCGGGGCACAGATTTCGTTCGGAAAATGCCAGATGAACCTACGGTAAGACCGGAAACTACTTGAGCATCAACCCTCCATCCCCCAATCTCAGAATCCCAAATCCCAAATCCAAAATCTAAAATCCAAACGCCTTACAATCCTTACTCCTTACAATCCTTACACCCATTTCCCGGCCCACGGTATCCTTATCCCCATGAATCCCGGCTTCCAAAGTTGGCTCACGTCGCAGCTTCAGACCCTCAAAGACCAGCACCTTTACAAGACCCCAAAAATCTTGGAAACCCCCGCCGGCGGACGCGTCCGCATGGACGGAAAAGAAGTCGTCAACCTCAGCAGCAACAACTATCTCGGCCTTGCCAACCACCCCAAAGTGCGCCAAGCCGCGCTGGATTCCATCGAGCGTTGGGGAGTGGGAGCGGGAGCCGTGCGCTGGATCGGCGGCACGATGAGCGTCCACGAGGAGCTAGAAAAGCGCCTCGCCAAGTTCAAGCATGTGGATGCGGTTTTGGTCTTCACGGGCGGATTCACCGCAAACTCCGGCTGCATCCCGGCAGTGGTCACGGATAAGGACGTCATCATCTCCGACGAGCTCAACCACGCCAGCATCATCGACGGCGTGCGGCTGTCCTCGGCAAGCTACAGAAAGTCTGACGGCTGGGTCTACAAACACAAGGACATGGAAGACCTGGAGCGCGCGCTCAAGGCCGCCAACGAAAAGGGATTTGAGAAGAAATTGATCATCACCGACGGCGTTTTCAGCATGGATGGCGATATCGCCCCCATGCCCGACATCGTCCGCCTCGCCGAGCAATACGACGCCTGCACCATGATCGACGATGCCCACGGCAGCGGCGTCCTCGGCAAGCACGGCGTAGGCACAGTTTCTCACTTCGACCTCTACGGTCGGGTGGACATCCAGCTTGGCACGCTCAGCAAAGCGCTTGGGGTGATCGGAGGCTACATTGCTGGGACGAAACCGCTGAAGGAGTGGCTGATCAATCGGGGGCGTCCGCACCTGTTCAGCACCGCCCACCCGCCCATGGTCGCCGCCGCCCTCATCGCCGCGCTCGACGTCATGGAGAACGATCCCACTCCTATGCAGAAACTGTGGGACAACGCGCGATGGTGGAAGGAGAATCTGGCAGCCGCTGGGTTTGACACCATGGGCAGCGAAACCCCAATCACGCCGGTCTATGTGGGCGACGAAGCGGCTGCCCAAGAGATGGAAAGGATGCTGTGGGAAGAGGGCGTCTATGCGCTGGCGATTGTGTATCCCACGGTTGCAAGAGGCAAAGCCCGCCTGCGCACCATGCCCAACGCCACGCATACCGAAGAAGACCTCGCCTTCGCCCTGGATGCGTTCAAACGGGTGCGGGACAGACTCACGATCAGAGCATGAGAAGGTAAGGATCGTAAGGGGTAAGGGTTGTAAGGCGGCGTAAGGTTGTAAAGACGGATTCCCTCCTTACGACCCTTACGCACAACCTCTTTACGCTCACGCTTTGTCGTAGCCGACGGCTCTGCGATCTCTGCGCCTCTGCGAGAAACCCAATCATCAATCTGCAATCAGCGATCTGCAATCTCCAATCAACAATCTACAATCTGTCCGAGGGACCGGGAGGGCAACGCTCCGTCGTTGCCGAAATATCTGCGCTTTTGCAAAAAATAACTTGCCTCCCACATGGCAACGATCCACTCACCTCTCCCTTGAGGGAGAGGCCTGTGAACGTAGTGAACAGGGTGAGGGTGACAACTCCCTCCCCTTCCATTTTTCCGAAAATGGAGGGGAGGGGCAGGGGTGGGGAGGTCCCGAAAGAGCTACCGCCCACCACCTGCCATCGCACCAAAAAGACCGCCTGCCAACAAACCGCTTATCCCTCCCCTTGAGGGCGGCTCCACCGAGCATCGCGAGGAAGGAAGAGGGAAGTGTGAGCGAAGCGAACTCATGGAGGGGTGAACATGCCCTTCCCTCCTTACAATCCTTACGCATTACCTCTTTACGCCCCCGCGTCCTCTGCGTCTTTGCGAGAATCCCAATCTGCAATTGCCAATCCCCTTACCATCCTTACCACTTCCACCCTTACATTCCGCAGGAATTCTTGCTATCGTTATCTAGAGGTTCCAAATCCCAATGTTCATGGTCGTATCCAAATGGCAGCCCAAACCGGGCAAAGAGCAGGCGTTTGCCGAGATGGGACGCGCGGCGCGCAACGAGATGCGCAAGACTCCCGGCGTCAGCCTGGTCGCATCGTTCATGGGCGAAAGCGGCCCCATCGCCGTGATCGGCTATGAGTCCAAAGAAGCCTACGACCGGATCGTCAACACCCCCGGCGGCCCGTTCGAACAGATCGCCGAAAAGTACGACCTCGCCAACACCGCCGACTGGGTCTGGTCCGAACGCGGCGAGTGCATGGAAGACGAAGATGGCTTCAGGTAGCAAAACCGAGCTACGGTTGTACCCTGCCCGCTAAGATATGCCGGCTCGAAACTGGCTCATCGTTAAACGTCCATAGCCGTCCAGAACGCGACAAGTACTCAAGCTTATTGCCATCAAAGTAATGGATTAAAACGATTCCTGCCTCCATGTCTCGCTTAAACTTCATAAAAAAAGCGAACGCGTCTTGCCAGTCGATAGAAAAAGAAAAGTGCAAGAATGCCAAAAGCGCAAGCTACGATAGCCTTTGTAACACTTGGTGGACGCGTCAGGGTAGAGATAAACTGTGCAGAAAAATAAAGTAATACAAGAGGCTCCCATAAAGGACGATACCACTTCGCGCTATCTATCAAGCGTTGAATCTCATTGATTTCTGTGTCACTCAGTATTCGTGTGGGCACTGGCGAATCAACGGTCAGTTCAGAGATAAGATTCGGGAAACCGTGACTTGCTCGGGGTTGTGCGACTCCAAGAACTCCAATTGGGACACGCAATAGCGTCTTTGGTAGGAGCCCATTCACCGAAACAATGACTCCCGATTCCTCAAGGCAGCAAATCTCAAGCTCCCGGGTTGGATCAGCTTCAATACCAATGTTCTCAAAGAACTTTCGATTCCGTTCATGGATGTAATCAGACAGAAGATAACCCTGGAAGAGGAGTACTTCATTGGCCTGAAGTGCAGCGCTTAAACGTCTGTACTCTTTCTTGGCATCGCGAGCATGAAGCAAGAGTACAGGTGTTGCAAATGTCATTGTGAACAGTAGAATAAAGCCAAGCAGAGCAGCTGGCGTCATCGCCAATGGCATGCTAATGAACAATAGTATGGCAGCAATCCATGCTCCAAGCCGGAGATAAAACATCTTCTTCTTTGCGACTTGGTGTACGGATTCGAGCCATTCACTTTCGAAAATAAGGGGATGCCGACTTCCAACGTGAGTAAGTCCAAGACACGTTTTCATAGGTAGATACCCTCAGTCTTTAGTGGATTAGCTCTGCACTACCCCTTCCGACCCGGGGAGTTAAACTCTCCCGCCCAGAGCTGACGGCTGTTCGTCGGCGCATCATCAACCGTCCACAGCCGACGAGAGTGGGGAAGGATTTCAAACTTCTGCCCGTTCTCATACACCACAACCACCGCCCGCGCCGCCACGTCCATCTGGTTCAACTTCGAGAACCGAATCATCCTAAAGATTCGGAAAATGTTCGAGATCAGCACCAGCACAAATAGGATCGAAAAGACGACATTGATCGGGTCTTGCAGATAGTTCACATTTCGGATAAGCAGAAACACAATCAGAATGAGCAGCCCCTGATGCCAGTACGGCTTGTACCAAACAAGCCCCTTCGCGTGTGACTCCAATTCCCGAAGCTCCGCATCGCTCAGCGACCGCGTCTCGCGGTCGCTTTGCAGCTTCATCTCCGAAAGTTGCCCTGGAAAAGCGCCCGCCGAAGTATTGCGCAAGGCCTCACCCGTCACCGCGATGTTCACTGTCTCAATCTTGCTCGGCCGCTTGCCATTCGTCAGCAAGATCACCCCAGAAACCTCCAGGCATTCCATCGTCACAGGTTCATTCGGGTCGCCAAAAATGCCCGTACTCTTAAAAAAGGGCAGGTTTTCCGGCACACAATACATCGGGCTGATCGTGCCGGAAAAGATCGAAACCGACGTCTCGCTCCACGTCTCGCGAAGCGTTTTGCGCAAACGTTTGAACTTGCGGACATACAAAAACGAAACCGTCATTCCCGTAAGCATCGCAAGAACAAGGAACACAATGACCACATTTGGCGCGTGGAGGAGGACCCGCGTGAAGAACAGAAAGGGAAGCCCAATCAGCAGCATGAAGACAAACCCCCAAGCCAGGATCTGTGCAAAAAACACATAACGGTCCGCAAGGTCATGCTGCTCGCGCAGATACGCGGATTCGGCAGGGGTTATGGGTCGTGTGCCCTCCAAAGGCATTCCAAGTGCGGTCTTCACAGGATTCCTATCTTACTCCGGCCCAAAAAAATCGGGTGGCTTTGGCTGATCGGATTGCCATTTGGACCAGCGTTTTGGCGGGCGATCTTGTGAGAAAACCGGCGGCAAAATGCCCTTACTCCGGTGCATTTGGAATCATATCAAAGTGATATCACGATGATATGATTTTGATGTCATTTGTTTCGGGGCAATTCTGCCCCACGCAGAAATTGAGACAATCGCCCATCTCATGGAGCTATGACATGGGGGTCTTGCGAATCCGGAACTTGCTTTGCCGAGCCATCGGCATACACGATGATGTTCAGCCGGGCTCCTTCTTTGCTATATCGTCCCGGCTTGGGCAGAGTGTCCAAACCGGCTACTGCGTTCCAAAGCAAGATCGTTGAATCGAAAACCAAAGGTTCCTTTTCCGGTTCTTTGATCTTCGGCAAGGCCGTACCCGCAAACTCTTCTCGGAGCGCAAACCCAAATGTGCTGCTGCCGCGCCGTCCTACAGCGGGAGAACGGAAGTAAGAATCTCGACCGACGAACGAAGAGGAAGCATCCATCCAAGTGTCGCCTGGGGGCAAGAGATCGTTGTTGTCCAGGCTGTAAATCTGGAGGCCGGTAATAATGCGCTTTCCATTACCCATTGCGCCGTTTCTTAGCGCCGACTCCCGGGCCGTCATAAAGACCGGAGCAAGGAGGGCAGGGACCGCCACGATGCACAAACACATGCCTCCTACGAGAACGATGATTATGGTCAACAATGTCTTGTTGCTCTTTTTGGGGGAGCTTGAATACTCGGACGGAGAGGCTGGCGGCATGTTCATGGCGGGTGTCTTACCAACATTCTACAATGGGCCGAAGGAATCCTCTTCGAACTGGACGCCGTGCTGAAACGTCCGTTCGTATAGAAGGAAGGTGAGGAAGATGAAGAGCATACGATTTTACGCACTGATCGCCGGGCTTATCGCCGTTTCGGCAGCGGCTTTTGCCTGGCAAGCGCAAGGTGGGCAAGGGCTTGGGCAAGAAAGGAAGGAGCAGAAGGCGGCTCCCGATGCAGCAAAGTTTGTGATCGACAGGGCGTGCATCCTTGCAGAGAAAGAGAACAAGAATGTTTTGATCATCTACCACGCTTCCTGGTGCAGTTGGTGCAAGAGACTCGACGCGGTTTTGAACCAAAAGGACGTTGCCCCAATCATGGGCAAGTACTACGTGATCACTCATCTCGACGTGTTGGAGCAGACCCCCGAGGGCAAAAAGCTCGAGAATCTGGGCGGTTATGATCTGATGAAGGCGCAGGGCGGAGAGACTGCCGGGCTACCTTTCTTGGTGATCATGAACCCCAAGCAGAAGGTTCTGTTGAACTCGATGATGAAGATCGCGGACAAGGAAGTGAACATGGGCTGTCCGTATGAGCAGGTGGAGATTGAAAACTTCCTGATGATGCTGCGAAAGACAGCTCCGAAGATCACCGAGCCTGAAATTCGGGTTGTATGGTCGGCCTTTTCGGCGCTGAAGCGCGGCGACGGTGGATAGCTCGTAAGCCCAGAATGACGAAAGCCCGGCTCTCTGATTCGGAGAGCCGGGCTTTTCATTGCCTTCAGACCGGGTCAACCTCCGGTGTGAGTGGGGATTCGGATGGATTTGCTAATGGACTGCGACCATCCGAGTGGATCGACTTGATTCTGTGCGTTGAGCGCGTTGGCATAGTTCCAGCCGTCGACTCCACCGAATGTTGGATACTGGCTGGCGAGGCTCTGCAGTATCGGTGTGAGTGTGTTCAGGTCGATGTAGCCGCTTCCGTTGTTCGGGTTCGTTAGGACGCCTGCTACGAGTTTGGATACGTTGGCTTCGCCGCATGCCTGGACGACGTCGGAATAGTCCGGGCTGCCTCCGTCAAGACTTCCCCAACCATTGTAGAACTGGAGGTTGTACCAGTCGAACGAGGCCAGCAGTGTGTTGTAGTTCACCTGAGGCGACACGGACCCGCCTCCGGTAAGCGCTGACGCAACCGGGGCGCTTGAAATGGTGAACGAACTGGGCATGTCGTTCCTCAAGTCGCTGACTAATTGCGATACATTGGCAGTTGTAACGCTGTACTCCTCGATATCTAAGTCAAGTCCTTGAAGATTGTATTGAAGTAAGGTCTGCTTAAGGAGCGGATAGAAGGTGCTGTAGTTGGAAAAGAGGTTTCCGTAGTCGCCAACACCACCTCCTCCCAAAGATGCCATGACGCTTGTTCCGTTGGCCTTGAGCGTGGGGACGATACTCCACAAGTTGTCGAAAATTGGGTCGCTGGGCACGTTGTTGTTCAGATGAACGTACGGCCCGGTTTTGTTGTTTTCGTTGTTGTATCCCAGGTGAAAGAGGGAAATGAGCGCGTGGGTGATGGAACCCTGCTTTGCCCCTGCAATCAGCGGGTCCAAGTTGTCGAACGAGGTCACATAATAGATGACCCGAGACGTGTTCGTATTCACTGTAAGCCTCCCCGTCGCAGTGTCAATAACCTAGAGTTTAGGCAAGCCACTACGGCTAACTTCATGATACATGCATTTTTCAGGACTGTCCCATTTATTTAACGCAAGAAACTGACAAATTCGGGTATAATTGTAGAAACATTATCTTCGAGCTTTATCTGGTTTTCATTAAAGGTTAACTCGTTTTAGATTAAAGCTACGCTCCGTAATTTTTGACAAAAGGATGTGGTGTTAACCTGGGGAGGCGGCATTTCTGTCGAAAAGTTGACAAATATGGCGATATTGCCATTGAAGTCCCTGCTTGAAGGGAACTTTTTGACCCTGTCAGGGGTTCTTTACCAGTAGGAATCCTCAGAACTTATTCAGCACTCCTTATTGAAGGAACGAGGAAATCCATGATGATTATTGACGCAACTGAAAGGGAAAAAGGCAGTGAAGCTCGGTTCTCCGAGCTGATGAAGCAGACCTACAAGAAAGTCTTTAACATGGCCTATCGCCTTGCCGGCAATCGGGCGGATGCAGAAGACCTCGCGCAGGAAGCTTATTATCGGGCCTACAGAAGCTTCAAGGACTTTGAAGGGGACAAGCCATTCGAAAACTGGATTTTTCGAATCGTGACTCGTCTGTTCTTGGACCTGTTGCGCACTCGTAAACGAAGAGTGCAGGCCGTTTCGTACGATGCGCCGATCAGCAAGGATGGCGCTGATGACACGATCAAGTTTGATGTGCCGGACAACAAAACGACACCCGAAGACGACTTGATGAACCAGAATTTCAGCGAGGAAGTGGAGCGAGCGCTGGGCGCATTGAACCCAGAACAACGACTTTTGATTCAGCTTGCCGACATTGAGCAGGTCCCATACAACGAGATCGCAGAGATGTTCGACAAGCCCGTAGGGACGATTCGTTCACGCTTACATCGAGCGCACAAGATGATGCGAGACCGGATCGAGCGGTGCAGGATGGTTGAACTCAAACAGGCGAAAACATGCGGGTTACCCAATTGTGCCTGTGCAACGGCTTCTTAACTTCATCCCCTCCTCGCCCCAAGCCCCGGCCCCTCCCCAGGCCGGGGCTCTCTTTTTGTCTCCGGGTGTATTCGGGATCGGGGACAGTCCTACAATTGCCGTTTCACGGGTAGCCTTAACGAATTCAAACATCGTTTGAGGGCAATTCTATGAGAAGGCAAATCTTGTTGTCATTTTTAGCGGTCGCTGCCGTCGTGGCCGCCGCTCCTGTTCTTGCCGGGCAGCAGCCCAAGAAGATCTTGGACCCGAGCGTTTGGGACGGCTGGAAGTCCGTTCAGAATGCGGGGCTATCTCGCACCGGCAAGTGGATGATGTATCGCTTGTCGCCGCAATCGGGGGATGCGGAGTTGGTTGTGATGTCCACTGCCGGAGGCACGACGTATAAAACGGCACGGGCAACCGGTGTGCGCATCACGCGCGATGAGAAGTTCGCGGTGATGACGATCGTGCCGCCAAAGGCCGACGTGGATAAGGCAAGACAGGAGAAGAAGCCTGCTGCGCAGCAGCCGAAGAACTCTCTTGGCATCATGGACCTCTCGAACGGAAATGTGACGCTCGTTGAAAAGCTGCGTTCTTTCCGCATGGCAGACAAGGATAACGGCTGGATTGCTTATCAGCTTGAGCCCCCGGCACCTCCCGCAGGGGCAGCCGGAGGGGGTAGCGCTCGGCCTGGCGGTGGTGGTGGCGGTACAGACCAAGAGCCCGCGAATCAGGAGCCGAAGCAGGAAGAGAAGAAAGAGGAATCTAAGAAGCGAAGGAACCACACGGTGGGCTCCGAGGTCATCCTGCGAGAGCTTGCCACGGCGAACGAAGTCAAGATTGCCGACGTTTCCAGTTTCACCTTTACGGAGGACGGCAGCCTGCTGGTTTATGCCACGTCAACTAAGGATGGAGCGGGCGATGGAGTCTTCCTCCGCGATATGGCTTCGGGGACGACAACAGAGGTTGTGAAAGGTCTGGGCGTTTATCGTTCGCTTGGCTTTGACAAGAAGAAGAGCCAGATCGCGTTTGTGAGCGATAAGGAAGACTACAAGCCGGAGCAATCGAGCGTCAGCGTGTTTGTGTACGATATCGGCCGCAAGTCGCTGCGGACGGTCGCAAAAGAAGGGACGCAGGGCATTCCTCGGGGCTGGTGGGTTTCGCCAAACTCCAATGCAACGTTTTCGGAGAGTGGAAAGCGGCTCATCATCTCGACCGTCTCTAAGCCGGGGCCTGAGGTGAAGGATGAGACCCCCGAAGAGGACCGCGTATCCGTCGACATCTGGAACTGGAAAGACCCTCTGCTGATGCCCCAACAGCTCAAGCAGACTCAGCAGGTTTTGAACAAGACGTACGACGCAGTCGTTTATCTGGATTCTGGACGCGTGCTTCAGCTTGAAACGGAAGAGATGCCTAACGTGAGCATCGGCAATCAGAACGATGCCGACGTTGCGATTGGAGTGGATCCGGCACCCTATCAACAACTGATTTCGTGGGATCAGGGTTACCAAGACATCTACAAGGTGAACCTGCGAAACAATGAACGGACGCTGCTCCTGCGAAAGAGCGCGACCGGTGTTTCCCTTTCGCCATCGGCTAAGTACGGTCTGTACTTCGATGAGAACAAGGGTCACTGGTTTGTGATCGATATGGCGAGCGGCAAGTCGGTGAACATCACTGTCCAGATTCCCAATCCGGTCTATAACGTGCTCAACGACGTCCCGGCGAAAGCTGGTCCTGAAGGGTCGGGCGGTTGGATCGACGACGACAAGGGCGTGTTGATCTACGACCAGTTCGACATTTGGCTTTGCGACCCGACGGGCAAAGCTGCACCGAAGAACATCACCAACGAATTGGGGCGATGGAGACAATGGGAGCTTCGGATTATTCGCACGGATACTGAGGATCGCGACATTGATCCCAACAAGCCGCTGCTTTTGAGAATGACCGACACGCAGACGATGGCGACAGGGTTTTTTACCGATACGGTTGCGGGCGATGCCTACCCTGAGAAGCTGCTGCTTGAAGATAAGAACCTTGGTTTTGCCGACAAGGCTACCGAGGGCGACCAGGTCTTGATGACGCGGGGCACGTTCACCGAGTATCCCAACCTATGGCTGACGGATATGACCTTCAAGAATCAGAAGCAGGTGTCGGACGCCAACCCGCAGCAGAAGGAGTACAACTGGGGGACCACAGAGATTGTTCGCTGGACCTCGACCGATGGTCAGAAGATGAGCGGCGTCCTGGTGAAGCCGGAGAACTTCGACCCGAGCAAGAAATATCCGATGATCGTTTATTTCTATGAGCGGTCGCTCAACCAGCTCCACAACCACCGTGTTCCCGCGCCGAGCGCTTCCGTTATCAACCCGACGGAGTATGCCAGCAACGGCTACCTTGTGTTCATGCCAGATATCGTTTATCGGGATGGCTACCCGGGAGAGAGCGCCGAGCAGTGCATTCTCTCGGGCACGGCAGCGGTGATTGATCGCGGCTATGTCGATCCCAAGCGGGTGGGCGTGCAGGGTCAGAGTTGGGGCGGTTATCAGGCCGCGTTCTTGATTACGCGCACGCGGATGTTTGCGGCGGCTTGTGCTGGTGCGCCGGTTGTGAATATGTTCAGCGCATATGGCGGCATTCGTTGGGGCTCTGGACTTGTACGGCAGATGCAGTATGAGCAGGGGCAGAGCCGCATTGGCGGCACGATGTGGGAGAAGCCTTTGCAGTACATCGAGAACTCGCCGATCTTTTGGGTCGACAAGATCGAAACGCCGCTCTTGATGATGAACAACGATCAGGATGGCGCGGTGCCGTATTGGCAGGGGATTGAGATGTTCACGGCGATGCGGCGGCTTGGCAAACCTGCTTGGCTGTTCGTTTATAACGGTGAGGATCACAACCTTGTGCAGCGTAAGAATCGGAAGGACTGGTCGGTGCGGATGCTGCAGTTCTTTGATTATTACTTGAAGGATGGCCCAGCCCCGGTCTGGCTGATTGAAGGCGTGCCAGCGGTGAAGAAGGGCAAGACGATGGGCACGGAGACGGTGCCGCCGAAGAAAGGGGGATAGCCCGTTTGTGAATAGTCTGGTGGGGACCTCCCCACCCTCCCCTCCCCTCCATTTCCGGAAAAATGGAAGGGGAGGGCTTTTGTTTCCCTCCCTTCCATTGCTACGCAGTCGCAATGGAGGGAGGGGCAGGGGGTGGGAGGTCCCCTAGCGCGAAGCGCTGACAAAACCCTCATGCGCCAAAACTCCAAGAATCACACGGTCAAAGCCCGAAAGAACGCTCGCAGGCTACGTGCGGAGATGGGGGTCTCAGAACGGGTGCTTTGGAATCTTCTCCGACGAGATCAGACAGGCTTTCATTGGCGGAGACAAGTCCCGATAGGGCCTTTCGTGCTCGACTTCTATTGCTCCGAAGCGAGCTTAGCTGTTGAAATTGATGGTGAGCAACACGCTCTGCGGATTGACAAGGACGCAGCACGCGATGCCTTTTTCATGGAAAAGGGGATTCAGACAGTGCGCTTCGCTTCGCTAACGCTTTTTGATATTGACACGGCTGGCTTGGAGAGAATCCTTCGTGATATCACCGCAATTTGCGAAGAGAGATCGGGTAGGAAGGCGACTGATGTGAACCCACGACGTAAGCGATTCCAAGATAGCGATCGGTGACCTCCCCACCCAACCCTCCCCTCCATTTCCGGAAAAATGGAAGGGGAGGGCTTTTATTTCCCTTGCTTTTGTCCCAATCCTCACCTATAATAAAGATGTAGACATGATTCTACATTCTTTCACGAAGCAAGACCTGAAGCTTCGTTATATGTTTCTGGACCTGAACGCCTATTTTGCGAGTGTGGAACAGCAGATGGACCCCAAGCTTCGAGGGAAGCCTATTGCTGTGTCACCGGTAGATAACGATTCGTCCTGCGCTATTGCGGCCTCGTATGAGGCCAAGAAGTTTGGCGTCAAAACGGGGACTTCGATTCGGGAGGCCCGTTCGTTGTGCCCGGAGCTTATCGTTGTCACGGCCAAACACGCCCTCTACACGCGCTTTCATAAGGCCATCGTTCACGCGGTAAACAGCGTCGTGCCGGTGGAAGAGGTTCGCAGCATTGATGAGATGTACTGCCGACTTTTGGGCGAAGAGCGTGAGAAGGAGAACGCCATCGCGATTGCTCACAAGGTGAAGGGGGCGATCCACGAGCAGGTTGGGGAGGTCATGCACTGCAGCGTTGGCATCGGTCCGAACGTTTTCCTTGCCAAGCAGGGCACCGAGCTCCAAAAGCCCAATGGACTGGTCGCCATCGAATCCAGTGACCTTCCCGATCGGCTATATGGGATGGCGCTGATGGACTTTACGGGAATCAACCGTCGGATGAAGGCGCGGTTGAACGCGGCGGGCATCTTTAGCGCGGAGCAGCTTTGCGCTCGGTCGAAGGAGGAGCTGAGGCTGGCGTTTGGGTCGATCATCGGGGAGCAGTGGTGGTATAAGCTGCGGGGCTATGAGATTGAGGAGAGGGTTGTTCGTCATCAGTCGCTGAGCCATTCGCACGTGATGGCGCCGGAGTTTCGCTCCGATGAGGGCGCTCGCACCGTGCTCTTTCGGCTTTTGATGAAGGCGGCGGCTCGACTGCGGAGCGAGGGCTATATGGCGCGGGGGATGAGCGTTTGGGTGCGGGGGAAGAGCGCGAGTTGGGAAGCATCGACGCGCTTTACTGCAACTGACGACACGCCCACGTTCTTGCAGTACACCTCCGAGCTTTGGAATGAGCGGACGTTCATCGACCCGCATCAGGCGGGGATTGTGTTTTACGATTTGATCAAGCCCGAGCTCATCACGCCGAGTCTGTTTGACAACACGGTTCAGAAGCACAAACTCGCGGTGGCGGTGGACAAGATGAACAACCGATTTGGCAAGAATCATGTTTACGTGGGTTCGATGGAGCGGGCGCGAGACTCGGCTCCAGAGAGAGTCGCGTTTCTGAAGACGGACCTTTTTGTGGAGGGGCGCGGGGATCATTCGGAGTACGACACGCTGTTTCCGTGGTTGAACGATGCGCCTGAAATTCCGGAGCTTAGCTCCAGGCCGCGCGGTTGGGCGACGGTTTGAGGGCTGGGGCTGTATGCGTACGGTCTTGTTATGAGCCGAGGCTTCGGCGTTTTTTCTCAGCCTTTTGGCTTTGATCGATCGCGGTCTTCAATTCACGAATGGCATCCAGCGATTGGATGGACTCGGCGACTTGGAGGTTGAGGACCACATAACAAGAAGGGTTTGGGCAAGGGAAGGGCTTGGCCCGGACGAGGTCTTCCAGAGTCATCGGGATGAACGTTTTACATTCGGGGCAGGGCATTCCTGGCTGTTCGATTTTTAGCATGGTACGTTTCCTTAGGCTTGTACGGTAAAGGTGAGATTGGCGCGGATCTCGGACAGGTGTCCAAGTTGATCGGCGACGAGGGCAACAACGACGATTGTTTCCGACGTTGTTCCGGTGGGTGGGGCATTGACCACGACGACCGAGAACGATGCCTCTCCGTTGCGGTCGGTGATGATCTCCGTCGATTGCAGGCTGAATACGTTGTCGGGGCCTTGCATGAGGTTGAGCTTTTGACCAGGGATTGGGTTTTGGCTGGTGTCAAGAAGGGTTGCTTTGACGATGGTGAAGCTGCCCTTTCCGATAAGATTGGTGGTTTCGGGGTTGAGGGTTAGCGTCGGCATGTTTGGCTGTGTGGGCCTGACGATGGTGCTGTTCGCCATACGATTCAGCAGTTGGAGAATGCCATCGGGGAAGTCCAGCTGCTTAATATTCACCGTCACTTCCATGTGCGCGCGTGTGGAGGGGCGCTCCTGCCCTGTTGGTTGGGGTGCGGCTACGCGGGCGAGCATCCGTGGAATCGGTTGGGGGGCGGGAAGGGCCGATGTGCTCAGGTTTTGAGTTTTGGCGACGGCGCTTTGAACCGGCTTGATGATGTTCACGCCGAACTTTACGGTTGCGTCTTGGATGCCCAGCGCGGGCAGGGTCAGCAAAGACAGCAGGGGGATTTTCAGCCGGACCGGTTCGACGCGTCCGTCTGGGAGCTGCTGTTCGTAGGTGAAGGCAACCATCTTCAACCGACCGAGCCCGTTGTTTGGATTGTCTGGATCGGGCTCGAAGCCGTGGGTCTGCACAAAGTCAGCGAAGCAGGATGCGGCGCGGGCGTCCGCGTCGATAAGGGCATTGAGCGGCATTGCGAAAAGCTCACCGAGTTCGAGAATGGTGGGGTCTTGACCGTCAGCCATGCTTGCTCCTGCGGGATTTAGATCGAAACGCTCGACTCGGCATCGGCGACCCCCTCATAAACTCGGATGCTCAGGTCGAGTTCGGTTATGCTTTGCGGTGGAAGCTTCGACAGTTTGTCGGCGTCTATGACAACCATTGCGCTGGACGTTCCCGTACCTTCGGTCGCGGACAGCCGCATCTGTGGCTCGTCCTGAATGGCAAATCTCAAACTTACGGAGACGGTCTCAATTTGGGCCTGGGGGACTTGGGTAAATCCCGTCGCACTATCGGCCGAGGAGTACAGCCCGCCAGCGTAGTCGTTCGCCAGCTTTTGGGCGTCGGTTACGGCGACAAGGATCGCCCCGAGAACATTATCGAGCGGGAGTCCGGTTGGGGCGGGTGGAGGCGTAGGTTGGCCCGGATTCAGCACGGGCTTCTCTGGGATTGCCGCGCTGCTGAACTCAGATGCCGAATCGGAATTTTTTGGCGATGCCTGCGGTTTCGCCGGCTCTTGCTTACGCCGCCAAAAATCAAAAATTCCCATAGTGAAATTCCTGCCCCCAGCGATAGGTTCGCTGGGGGCATTTTGTTATCAGGCCTACGGAACAGCCGGTAGGTCGACCTGGAAGGTGCCGGTGATCGGCGCTGGCGCTGTGCCACCCGTTGGGGTGACTGGCTGCACCGAAACGGTAAAGGGCACCGTACTGGCAGGTGTCGTCGCTGTCGGAGCTGTATAAGTTCCTGTGAACGTATAGCTGCCCTGTGCGCTTGTCGTCGTTCCTGCGCCTGTCGCTGCCGTAAAGGCGACACCGCCTGCCGCAGTCGGCAGAGTTACCGTTGCACCCGGAACTACCTTGCTGTTCGAGTCGATGACGGTGATCGTCACATCGAACGAGTGTGCAGTGCCGCTTGGTGCATAGGAAGTCTGATCGAAGTTCATGCGTCCAGAAGATGGCGTGACCTGCATCGTAATGCCGTCCTGAAGGATTTGCAGGACCTTGGCAAGGCCAGCGGGCATGTCGGTCTGTCCGGCCTCGACGTGGACGTCCATCGTGTACTCCACGGAGTACTTGGAGTCTTGCGTCGCTTTCGAGTCCTTCTTGCTGCTGTAGCTCGCGGACATGTCGAATTTGACACCCCAGAAGGAGCCGCCAACCGTGGCGGATGCGCCAACCGTTTGCGAACTTGTGTCTTCCTGCGAAGAGGAGCTTGACGCGTTGATGTTCGCTTTGAAATCGATCGTGATCAAGTTCACGGCAATGTACGGAATCGGCACGATGGTGATGATCGGTACGATCAAGACTCGGTTGTTGCCGGAACCGTCGGTATAGGAGAAGCTGACGGTAACGGCGGTTTTATTGCCGTTTGCGTCGGTTTGCAAACCAACTTGCTGGATGAAATTGATGGTGTTGAGCGCAGACTTGCCCTGTGCTTCAATCGCTGCGTCGAGTGGTCCGCCGATGAGGCTGGAGAAAGGAATTGCGGATAGCGACTGAGTCGCCACTTGTGAAGGTGTGGTATCGATAGCCATATGTCTCCCCAATCGCATCCTTGCGCCCAGCGACCCGACCGTCCAAGCGTAGGCAAGATGCCTTGTGGAGCCACTGTATTTCTATCATAAGGCAATCTACAAAGACTTGTCAAGCAAGAAGAATCATTGCTACATCGATTCACTAAAATAAAGTGATGCAGGCAGTCTTACTCTTATCTATATTCTCTTCTGTGATGTATCAAGAGAGGCAGATAAAGCGTATTTTGTTTTAGATTTAAACGATATCACTTAAAGCAATATACAAATAAAGTGTCATTGACCTGTTCCCGATGAGCCTGCAGTGATGATAACGGGCGGCGGGTATTTGCCCATCGCGTCTATCTGCTTTCGTCTTTTGCGGGCGGTTTCCAAAACGTCGGGGCGCTTGTGGGGTGAATTTGCGGGCACGACGAACGCACGCTTGAACACCGGCCAAAACGGTTCAATGTCGTGCGAAAGATCGAAAACCATCACGCCTTGCGTCGTTCCGGTAGCTCCCTGAAGCACGTTCATCAGCCCTTCGGGGTCGTCCTTGAATTGACTGAGCATGATGCCCGCGACTGTCCATGTGCTGTCGCGCACGGCTCGGGCTGATAGGTAGCCCGCGGCTTCGACGGTGGCGCCGATGCCGACATTGTCTTCGAGGGCTTGATGGATAGTTCCAATTTTATAATAGCAACCAGTAACCAAAAAGTCGAGATCTGATGCGTAGCCTGTTTTCTGATACTCGGGGGTAAGGAACCAGAATCCTCCGTCGAAAGAATCGCCCGCCCAGTTGTTGCCGAGTGAAGGATATTCCCCATACCAGCTTCCAGCATAAACTCCAAGTTGTGCGTCAGGCTGTATGCTGCGTATCCAGGCTCGGGCGCGCTGCACAAATTTTCGCAAAGTCATCGCTCGAAAAGCCATCCAAGCGTCATAGTACGGTCCAAGACTTAATCCTTTTTCCAGCTTAGTTGTGTAGGTGTATCGGAAAACATCTTGGGGCCATTGCAATCTCTTGCCAACGAGCCTTTCAAATTCTGCACGGGTGGATTCTGAGAAATCGGCGTAGAGCCCAGCGTATCGCAGGCGGTCATCATAGACGATTCCGTCGATCTTGTAATTTCGGATCAGCTCTGAGGCGATGTCGAGCGCACGCTGCTGCATGTTCCCGTTGTGCGGGTTCATCATCAGCGGATATTGCAGGCTTGGTCGCTCTCCGGTCCGCACGAATTGTGCGCGGGTGTCGAGCTTGATCCGATCTCCGGGCCAAACATGCTCCTTTAGGAATTGGGCAGCTTTGCCTCGCCCAACGAGGGCGATTCCTTGGCGAGGGATCGTCGGTTTGATCGTCTTCACACCTGCGCCAGCAAAGCCATCGACCACTCGCAGATCGGGGGTGAGGGTCACGGCAAAGAGGGCGGGATCAGGGGTGGGCAGCTTTGAGGCATCGGTGAATGCGCCGAGACTATCCTCGCCATCGGGCATTTTGTTTGACGTTTGCGAGATGTCAAATGAAGTGGTTCGGGTGATTACCTGCGGTACGGCCTCGTAGATGACGGACTGGAGGTCGAGCATTTGGTAGCCAGGGCCTTCGGTGAAGAGGTTGTGCCCCTCACTGAAGGCATTTAGGCTGACAAAGAAGGAGAGTCCGGCAGCCTTTGCTCTGGGCGCCATTACTTCAAGCGGGTCGAAGTCGGGGCTCAGCTTTTGGCCCTTCCATTCTAGGATTTTGGGTGAGATTTTGCTTTTGTAGAGGACCTGTCCGCTGATCGGCTTGACGTCGAAGACGACAGTGTTGAAGCCGGAATCTTTGATCTGGGCGATCAGCTTGTCGATTTTTTCGACTGAGCCGACCCTTTCCAGGTTTGCGGTGCCATCGATCCAGAGCATTCGCGACTGCAGGTTATTCGCTTTTGCCAGTTCATTTGCGTAGCCCCACCCAGCCATTCGGCGGTCAAGCATGACCTGAGGCGCGCCTTGCAACGGCGCAGACATTTGGAAGCGTGGGGGCGGAAGCTGAACCTTCTCGGGAGTTTGGGCGATGGCAGCGGCAAGACCAAGAGCAGACAGCATGTCTTGGTTTTACCTTTGTTGGAACGTCGAGCGAAGGACAAAGAAAACTGCCGCCACTCGGAGGTACGGAGGCGGCAGTTTCAGAGTATGCGGATATCACATCATTTGGAATTCTGGGGATGCAAAGATCAGCCTCGTGACGGCAGCGGCGGTTTGGTTGGCGTTTTGAGCGGTGATGCGCCCATTGCAGGCCTTGCGAGCGGATTCGATAAGCTCGGTTTGTTTGGCAGCCGAGAGTTCCACATCAAAGATGGACTGCAACTTTTTGGTTGCCCCTTCGGGCGTCGGGTCCGATGCCAAGAGGGCCATCGCGGGATAGCGGAAATTGACTCCGCCGCGCCCGCCTTGAGCGGTGCCAAAGAGACGGTCGGCAAGTTTGATACGCTCTACCATTGTTGCGGAGCTAATCCAGTTTTGGCCACCATCCCAACCGGCTACGTCGGGCGGGAACAGGAGATCCATTCCCATGTTCTTGGTGACGCCGCTGAGCCCGATCGCAGGGGCCATCGCTCCGCGCATTTTATCCGGCTCGGCCTTCTCGACGTTTTGGGCCAGCGTTTCACCCACGCCAAGCTGTCGCACAGCTGACGCGGCAAAATCGACGGGGTTCTTATAGATCGCGCGAACGGCCTTGTCGGAGTAAAACTCGGGCGACTCCATGATCGCACGGACGAGCGCTTTGATGTCGAGGGCTGAGGATCGGAACTTAGACGAGAGCTTGTCGATGAGGGCTTTCTCTGGTTCGGGGTACGCAAACCACTCCCACATTTTGGTGGTGATGTAGCGTGCCGTTTGGGGGTGGTCGCAGAGGATATTAAGGATGTCGTCGCCATCGAACGGACCCTTGTTGCCGAGTACCTCCTTCAGGCCGGAGTCGTGTTGTCCAGGTCGAAAGACGAACTGGCCTCGGCGCGGGGGTTTGTTGGCGTTTGCGGGGGGCTGTCTGTCGGTGCGACCAACGCCTATGGTCCAGCCGGTGAAGGCGCGTGCGGCCTCAAGAATGTCTTTCTCGGTGTAGTTGCCGATGCCGAGGGTGAAAAGCTCCATGACCTCGCGCGCAAAGTTTTCGTTCGGCTTTCCCTTTACGTTGTACTGATTGTCCAGCCAGAACAGCATTGCGGGGTCTTTGCTGACGGAGCCGATGAGGGTTCTGAACTTGCCGAGGCAATTTTGGCGGAGGATGTCGATCTGGTCGATCATCATCAGCGGCTGGTTTACTTTTTGGGCGCTGGTGGCGAAGTGATCGTGCCAGAACAGCGTAATCTTTTCTTGCAAAGGGCGTCGGGTGGTGAGCAGCTTCATCATCCACCATCCCTGGACCTCGCGGATGTTGGGGATTTTGCCGTCGTTGGTGACTTCGTCGGGGGCGGCTTTGAGCGGCTCTTCGACGCTTTCGTACGCAAAGAGGCGGTCAATGGCGCCGGAGAGTCCCTTTTCGCCGTAGTAATCGAGCTCGGCCTCGCTTGCGCCTAGCCCAAATCGACGCAGCAGGTGCGCGATTTTCTCCCGCTCGCTTTGCAACTTCATATCGTTATTGGACGGTCAAAAGTGGCTAACGTTCAGTGAGATGCGAGGCTGACAAACAGAAAAAACCGGAGACATGCCCCGGTTTTAAATCTGGTTAGCGACTCCCTTACTTTGCTTCCGGGGCGTTCGTGGAGTTGTAAGTTGCTTCGTTGACGAATTTGAACAGCTTGCTTCCTTGGTATTCAGCCATAAGAGCGTAGCGCACCTGCTGGCCCGACTTCGTTTTGCGGACCATCTTCATCTTCTTAATTTCCGAATCAGGCACATCGACGTGCGATCGTGTTTTCAGGTTGTAAAACTTCATGTTTCCCTCCAGGAACCCCGGCGTTTCTCCCAGGCTCCTATTTCCGTGAATTACTTTATCACAAACTTAGGTTCAATTGAACCTGAAAATTCGCGATTGTCGATAACAAGGACGTGAAATAGGCTCAATCAGCATCTTAAAACACCTAAAAAAGGCATGAATATCCGTTCTTGGCGCACAATGTGAAGCATGGCGAAGCCAACCACGGCCGTCCCGGAACTGCAAAAATGCAACGTTGCGACCCAGGGCGAGGCCAAGAAATTTGAGGAAAGAGCGCTGGAAGTCCTGAAAGAGGAGGGCTTTCGCATCACGATGCCGCGCGTTCAGGTGATCCGTGCTCTTGCCGAAAGCAACCGGGCTTTGAGCGCTTACGCCATCCACGAGCGGATCGTGAGCAAGGGTGGGCGCATCGACGTTGTCAGCGTTTATCGAATTCTGTCGACACTTCAGGCGGTTTGTCTGGTCCACCACATCGGTGTCGTCGATGGATACTATCCTTGCCGGGCCGATGCGGAGCATATTCACGACACCGAGCATTTGGTTTGTGAGCAGTGCGGCTGCGTGGCCGAGCTTCCCATCGCGCAGAGTTCCGCAAAAGCGGTGGAGAGTCAAGCGGCGCAGGCGGGCTTTCGTCCGTCGGAGATGAAGATTGAGGTGCTTGGCACCTGTGCGCATTGTTTGGGGAAGTAGGGAATAGCGAGCGGCGATCGGCGATCAGCTATCGGAAATCGGAAATCAGAGATTGGTGAACAGTGATTGAGAGCCAAGAAAAGCGGTCGGCAATCTTTGTGATTGCCGACCGTTGATCGCTGATAGCTGATAGCTGATCGCTGATCGCTGATCGCTGATCGCTGATCGCTGATAGCTTTCCCTAACCGCCCTTCGCTTTGATGAAGCTTGCGAGGCGGGCTTCCATTTCGTTGATCGTATCTTGAAGCTGCTGCGGGACGGAAGGCATTTCTGCGACCATTGCCTTTACGAGGGCGACGGCTTTCGTCTGATAGTCCACAGCCTTATCGAAGTTGCCCTTTTTGTAGTGGGCAAGTGCGAGCGTGTCCATGATCATGCCGTCTTTCGAGTCGGTGGCTTTGACGGCTTTTTCGGCAAGCTTCAGGACGAGATCGACGTTAGGCTTCTTGAAACGGGCTTCCGTCATCATGTTCCAGGCGATCTCGTTCAGTGTGGATGCGCTCGTTAGCTCACCCTTGTCGAGCCACTTTTGCACTCTTGCGTATGTGCCGGGCTCGTCGTAGTGAACCATGCTGTCGACGATCATGGGGATGATAAGCTGTCGAGCCTCTTTCGGGCCGGTTGCATAGAGGTCATCCAGGATTTCGACGGCGGCCTTGTATTCGCCTGACTCCATCAGCTCTGAGGCTTTCATGAATTTGGCGGCGTCCTTGCTGGCTGCCTCCTCTGCGTCGGCTTTCTTCTTTGCTTCGGCGAGTGCGTTCCACTTCTTCGCGAGGATTTTTTCGAGGACCTTATCCATATCGTCCAGTGGATGTCCGATCCAAGCGAGCTTTCCGGCTTGGTCGACAATGAAGGCGGTGGGGATTCCACCTTGATTCGCAGCGTCCATCCAGTTTTTCGCCATGAAGCCGTCGGTGGTGTCGATGCCGACGTTGTAATCCATTTTCGCGCCCATGTCCTTGACAAACTTTTCGACCATCGCAAAATGCTCGGGTTCGCCGTTTTCGCCCTTGACTACGGGTTCATCGGGATCGACTTCGAAGGAGTCCACGCCGATGAAAGAAACTTTATCTTTGAACTTCTTGGCAAGCTCCGTTAGATGAGGGATGGTTTCTTTGCAGGGGCCGCACCACGTCGCCCAAAACTCGACGACATAGACCTTGTTCTTATCGAACATCTCGACCTTGCTTCCTTTGATCCACTTGGCGATCTTGACTGCAGGGGCGGGTTGGCCGACTTGGAGCTTCGCCTTCTCTTGCGCTTGGGCAAGGGAAGAGGCTGAAGCAAGCATCAATAGTGAAAGACCAACTCCGGCGAGACGGCCAAAAACAGATTGGATCATTATTCTCCTCACATACCTTCAACGAATTGTTGACAGGCCTCGTTACCTCTATGATAGCGGAACGGAGGGGCTCAAGGCCGATGCGATCGGCAGTTCCTTAGCGATGGGAGTTTGCGATTGGCTTTGCAAGAGTTTCGGCTTCAAACTCCAAAAGCTTCTCAAACAGCTTGATTTGAACCATGGCTCGGGTTTTGTTGAGGTCGACGGGATCCGTGGGAGCCACGCGGAAATAGGTGTCTCCGCGAAGATAGTCCGCCAAAAAGCGCACACCAAGCTCAAGCGTTATCGCTTGCACAGCCCGTGGCATGAGGGCGATCTCATTATCGGGCATCGTGGTTGCGGCTCCGAGAAAGCCATCGCGCACGGCGGCGTAGACTTCTCGGTCAACCTGAATTCTGCTCAGGTCTGTCTCTTTCTCTCCGGCGACATTGCATAGCGAGCGAACCATATCGCCCCAATCGGCAAGCCACGTTAGCGGCATCACCGTGTCGAGATCGACGAGAGAGACGACTTCGTGCGTGGACTGGTCGAAGAGGAAGTTCTCAATCTTTGTGTCGCCGTGGATGGCAGTTTGGCGAATTGCACCCGACTCGCGAAGGTCTTGCAGAGATGTTGCCAAGGACTCGTACTTGAGAGCGGTCTCGATAAACGGCAGCAATTCAGGATCATGACGCCTTGCCAACCGGTCGTCTTCGGAGAGGACGCAATGGAAATGTCGCTCGGTAGCGGCTCGCACTTCCGGGTCGGGGGGCAATATGGGTTCCGTATCGTCGAGTGAGCGGTGGCCTTTGAGCGCGGAATGGAGCTGCTTGAAATAGATCTTGGTGTCTCGGTAACCAGGAAGGGACACGGGTATCTCGCTTGCGTCCACTTCGGCGGTCAGATCGGTATAGATCGCCAAGCCGCGTCCGACTTCGCGGGCGATGGTTAGGCGTTTGTGATCGGGGACTTCGCTGAGGCTCTTGTACGAAACCGTCCCTTCGATGAACTGCATCATCCGCCAGGTCTTTGCTGGCGTAAGCGAGATGTAATGGTCGTGATCCCTTGTGCGGACGAGGGTGACGGGCTTCCAGGCGGATGCGGAAGGGACCCGGCCCTTGTCGATCGCATCCACTTGCTGACTGATGGAAGCGAGCATGCCGGCCATGACGCGGTCGGGCATTGGGAAAACCTCGGCGTTGACCTTTTGGAGGAGATAGTGCTGCTTATCCGGTCCGGCCGTGATCAGCATGGTATCGAGGTTGATGTTGCCCTTCCCCTCGAAATCGACAATGTCTATCGGACCTTCGATGGCGAATTGCTCGGCGATGGTTCTGGCTTCTTCGACAGTGATCATAACCGTGGACTCGACGCAAGGATTATACTGCCGATTTTGTGCCGGTTCGCGGGAACTTGAAAAACCCCGGTAGAAAGGTCGGGCGAGTTGGGATAAGGCTGCGTCCCCTTGCGAAGCGAGGGGGTAGCCCCGACGTAGTCGGGGAAAGATTAGGACGAGAAGTAGGTTCAGTTCCAGAAGCTGGCTGCCATCGCGAGCAACCCCCATCCCTCAGTTCGCTTCGCTCACAGTTCCCTTCCCCCTAAATTCAGGGGGGAAGGGGACAAAGAAAATGACAGAGGGCAGGGGACAGGGGACAAGGGACAAGGGCAACCGCAGGCGTTCTCGCGCCGCTCTGACCTTTCTGACCTTGAAGCTTCACGGATTTAGGCTAAATTTACAACCGACTGGTAGTCTCGCCTCATCCATGTTCTTTGCCGCCCTCACTCTGCTCATGCTTCAAACTCCCTCGCTCAAACTCGTTGACCTTTCGCAAGACAGATCACGGCAAGTCGTTGTGGATCGTGAGGATGGTCAATATTTGGGGCACGTGAGCACGCTCCTTTTGGAGGATAACAAGACGATCCTTTGCGTGTATCCGAAGGGGCATGGACGCGGGGCAATTCTTTACAAGAGAAGCATGGATGGCGGGAAAACATGGTCGGGCCGCTTGCCCGTGCCCGAAAATTGGTCGACTAGCCTGGAGACGCCGACAATTCATCGCGTCATCGACCCCAAAACGGGAAAGAAGCGGCTCATCGTTTGGTCCGGTTTGTATCCGGCCCGTCTTGCCGTTTCGGAGGACGACGGCGCGAGTTGGAGCCCGCTCAAGCACGTGGGCGATTGGGGCGGGATCGTGGTAATGGGGTCGGTACAACGCGTGTCCAATGGCGACTATCTGGCCTGGTTCCATGATGATGGGCGGTTCTTTAAGAAAGACGGGAAGGTCACTCCTACTTTCACGCTCTACCAAACACGATCGAGCGACGGTGGACTCACATGGTCTTATCCGAATGAGATCTGGTCGGGCTCGGACGTTCATCTTTGTGAGCCTGGCGTCGTCATGTCTCCTGAGGGCTCACAGATTGCTCTACTGCTGCGTGAGAATCGGCGCAAGAAGAACAGCCACATCATGATCAGTCGCGACGAGGGCAAGACTTGGGGGCCTCCGTTTGAGATGAACGGCGCTCTTACTGGTGATCGCCATACGCTGCGCTATACCCACGATGGACGGCTTGTGTGTGTTTTTCGCGATATGGCGGAAGGGCCTTGGAAGGGCGACTTTGTGGCTTGGGTGGGGACCTATGAGGACATCCTCAAGGGCCGACCCGGGCAGTATCGGGTGCGGTTGATCGACAATCAGAATTCGTGGGATTGTGGCTATCCTGGGTTGGAGATATTGCCGGACGGAACGCTCGTGGCGACCACTTACGGGCATTGGGAGAGCGGAAAGGAACCGTACATCGTGAGCGTGCGCTTTCGATTGAGTGAACTGTAGATACGCGCTTACTCCCTTGAGAGGGTGGAGACGACGGCGGCAACCTCCTGAACATCCAACTGTAGATGCCCGCCATAGGTGACGTCGGTTTCGAGTTTTGAGGTGGGATCGAGTGTCGAAGTTGTCGGCCCAAGGTGGACGCTGGTTACCTTCGATTTTTTAACGATCCTGCGGACGTTGACGGAGCGAACTCCTCCTGCCGCGACGATTTCGATTCGTCCTTCTGACATCGTGACGAGTTCACTGAGGTTGTCTATACCGTCTATAGCCGAACGCTTTCGTCCGCCTGTGAGGATTCGGCTAAAGCCCAGTTTGATCAGAGTTTCGAGAGCTTCTTTTGGATCTGGTGTGAGGTCGAAAGCTCGATGGCACATGAATGCCACATCAGGGACGGCTTGGCGCAAGCGGGACAATCGGGCTTGGTCGATACGACCGTCCTTGAGCAGAATCCCCACCGAGACCTCTTTGATTCCTATTGTTGCGAAACGCTCGAGGTCGAGTTGCATCGTTTCAAACTCGGAATTGGAATAGCAGAATCCGCCTTCGCGCGGGCGAAGGATGGGGACAACGGGGATTTGGACGCTGTTCAGACTGCGTTGAGCGGCGCCCAGCGATGGCGTGAGCCCGCCTGTGGAGATGGAGGAGACGAGCTCGATGCGGTCTGCGCCCGCATGCTCGGCGGCGACTGCTTCCTCGGCCCGTGCGCAGACGATCTCAACGCTTACTCCCATCGGATCAACTTAGCCGATCCCGCACAAATGGTGCAACAAAAACGGACCAGCTTTGCAAAGCTGGTCCGTTTGACAAGGGTTGAGTTTAGGCAACCCGAAGGTGATCGCGGCCAAGGTCGGTTGCCGATGGCTCTTCGGCACGAGCTTGAGGTTGACGGTCCACCTTGAACCGCGACACAACTTCAAGCAGCTTTGCTGAAGACTCTGAGAGATTTCCACACGACACGTGCAACTGCTCAGCCGATTCGAATTGCTGAGAGATATCGACCGAGACACCCTGTGTGCTCTTGCTTGTGCGCTGCGAGGCGTGTCCAACGGCGGTTGCGTAGTCGCGAATTTGCTCGGCGCTTGCCGACAGCTCTTCGGCTGAAGCACTTGTTTCTTGGGCGACGGATGCGATGTTCTCCATCTCCTCTCCGATCTTGTCGATGTTGGACATGATTGCAGCCGTTTCGTTTGCTGCCGACTTGGCTTGGGCGGCAATTTTGTCGATAGAATCTAGCACCTTGTTCATGGTCTCGAAAGCAACGACCGAAGACTCTACACCGTCGCGAACGGCGGTATCGGCTCCCTCGATAACCTGAGCGAGCGCTTTGGTCCTTTCTTGAGTTTGTGAAATGATGGTTTGAATCTCATTTGTCGCGGTCGCACTGCTCTCCGCCAATTTGCGCACTTCTTCGGCTACGACGGCGAATCCGCGTCCATGCTCGCCGGCTCGTGCTGCTTCGATGGCTGCATTGAGGGCCAGTAGGTTTGTCTGCTCTGCGATGCCCTTGATCGTTTGTACGATGTCACCGATCTGATAGGACATTTGCGAAAGCGATTCGACCTCTTGAGAAAGGCTCTTTGTGCTGTCTTGGATGCCGTGCATTGCCGTTTGTGCTGCCGTCAGCGACTTGCCGCCTTCGGCGGCGAGAACTGTGGCTTCGGATGTGGAGGTGTCAACGGCGCTGATCTCCTCCATCATGCGTTTGGTGCTTTGCGTGACGTTGTTGATGCTTGCTGCACCGCTGGATGCCGCGAGCGCAGTTGTTTCGGCGGCTGCGGCGACTTGGGTGCTTGCGGAGACCACCTGCTCGGTCGTATCCATCATTCCTTGCACGGCCTGATCTTGCTCTCGAATGTCGTCGCCAACTTGATCGACCAGCTTGGACACTCCAGCGCATCGCTCCACAGATTCCGTAGCGGCGGTAGAGACTTCGTTTGAGACTTGATCGACTTCGCCCGTGATCGCTACTGCATGGTTCAGTGCGGTACATAGAGAATCGAGGCTACCGTTCAGTTCGCGGGCCATAACCCCGATTTCGTCGTTTGAGTTTACGTTCGCTACTCGTGTTAAGTCGTTGTTGGATACAGCCTCAACAACTCGTCGCATCTCCATAACGGGTTTGGTGACGCTCCGAACGGTAAAGAATGCGATCGTGCCAGCGGCAAGCAGCAGTAACAGTTCAATCAGTATGCCGATGGTGTTTAGTCGGCTAAGCCGGGCCTCAGATTGCTTTTCAAGCTGCTTGACAAAGAGGCTGGCTGATTCGAGCAAATCTTGGATCGCAGCCTGTCTTTTGAGTCGGGACTCGAGCCCGACTGTATCGTAATATTTTTGAGCCTCTTTGACCTTGCCCGCTTCGATCAGTTCAATGGTCTTGTTTTCGATGGGGTTCGTCTCGTTCTCGTCGATGTCTTGAACGAGGTCTAACTTGGCGACGAGCTCTCTGCCGCCCTCAAGCTTCGTCAAGTTGTCTCGTACTTCATCTAACGATGCACCCGCTTGCTCGTCGGCATCGAGTTTGTTTTGCTTTGCTTCCTTGTGGCCGGTAAGCATGAACTCGTAAGTTTGAGAGGTCATGACTTCAAAGAAGTAAGAAGCCTTTCTTGATGCAGCGCGTGCGCCAGTTCCGAACTCCGTTTGAGTTCGTACATGGCTGACGGTGCTATGGGTCGCGGACATGATCCCAACAAATGTTAGGAAGCCGGTAACAACGATGATTCCGAAGCCGAGATAAAGCTTTGCCCTAATGCCAAAATTCTTCATGTTCGATTTAGTGTTCTCCTACACGTCTTCCCCAATGAGTGCTTTTACACGAATGTAATAATGGGAATGTCGGCAGGCCGTAGACCAAAGCTAACGAACAAAGGGCCACTGCAGTGGCCCTTGTCAAGAATTTGGCAAAAATTTAGCTATGACTTTGGAACAAGCTTGAGCGCTCGTAAGTTCATAACGCCAAGGCCCGGTTTGCTCAAAGGCTTCACGACTACTTTGATCTTTCCGGGCACCACTATGGCTACTCTCCCTAGGTTGACACTTACGAAGTCTGACCAGCCCTTGGTCGCCTTCACCGTCGACTTCAGGTTCTGCCCAGCAATCTGCACCTCATAGGTCGCGCCTTCGCTCCCCGGCTCGCAGGCCAGCTCGACCGTGACGTCGTACTCGCCCCGGCTCTTCACCTCAAACTCCCATTCGACGGTGTCCTTGACGTTGGTCCAATAGCCGATAGCCCGCTTGTCCGCCTCATAGGCCGCCGAAGTCCCCTTGACCGTCGCATCCACCGCGTTGAGCGCGATCGTGCCATCGGCAGCCGGACGGATCGGAATGGTGACGACCGTCGCCTTGCCGTCAATCTCCATCAGAATCACGACGGGCATACCGGCGGGAATCCCCTGCGTCTTTGGCGTTTCCACAAACACGCTGTCTCCGTCTTTGCGCCACTTCAAAGGCTCGAACCCGTTCAGAACTTGAACGCTCTTGATCTTCGCCGAAAAGCCTGGCAGCTCGATCTCCCCGCCCGGCTTCTCAAAGACGTGCAGATACAGCTTCCCCGGCTTTGCCGTCACCCTGCCCCACGACAAAGGCTTCGGGAACGGCCCCGCCTGCGTGCCATAGATCGACTCTCCGTTGGTCTGGAGCCACTGACCGACGTCAGCCAGCCGCTTCACCGACTCCTCGGGAATCTCTCCAAGCGCCGTCGGACCGACGTTCAGCAGATAGTTGCCGCCCTTGGACGCGCAGTCGATCAGGTTCTGCACGAGGGTCTTTGCCGACTTCCAGTTGTGATCGGCCTTGTGGAATCCCCACGAGCCGTTCATTGTCATGCACGACTCCCAATCGACCCCCGGCATCCCGTTCGCCGGAATCTCTTGCTCGGGCGTGCCATAGTCGCCCATCGCTTCGTCGCTGGCGCTCATCCCCGCCATGCCCGAACGGTGAACGTCCACCCGGTTGTTGATGATGATGTTGGGCTGCAGGCTGCGCACATAGTGGTACAGGTCCACCCCGCGCTCGTGCGTCCAAGCCGCCGGCTCCCACTCTCCGTCGAACCACAGAATCCCGATCTTGCCGTAGTTGGTCAGAAGCTCTTTGAGCTGATTCTTCATGAACTGCGTGTAGCGGTCCATGTTCGTGGGAGTTTCCGGGCGCATATCCCAAGGCCGCCGCACCGCATAGTCGGGATGCGTCCAGTCCATGATGCTGTGGTAGAAGCACAGCACGATCCCCGCCTCCTCGCAAGCCTTCGCCAGCTCTTTCAGCGGGTCGCGCTTGAACGGCGTGTTCATGATGTCCCAGTCGGTGTACTGAGAGTCGAACATCGCAAAGCCGTCGTGGTGCTTGCTGGTGATGACGATGTACTTCATCCCCGCATCCTTGGCGATCTGCACCCACTTCTTCGCGTCGAACTTGTACGGGTTGAACTGTGGTCGGAGCGGCTGATAGTCCTTGACCGGAATCTTCGCCGTATTCATCAGCCACTCGGACGCCCCGCCATAAACCCGACCGTTCCACTCTCCCGCTGGAATGCTGTAAAGCCCCCAGTGGATGAACATGCCGTAGCGGGCATCGCGCCACCATGCCATCCGCTTGTCCTTCTGATCTTTGGTCTCCTTCTGCACGGCGTACTTGGCGTTGGGCGTTGCATAGACGGCAACTTCAGAGATGGCAGGCGTAGCCCTCGATTTCGTAATCTCGACGGCGATCTCATCGGAAGTCGTCGCAGGAACGCGAACGATCCTCTTTGCTCCGATCGTTGTGCCCTTAGCCAGCTCTTTCCAATCGCCATCCACCTTCGCTGAGATCGTAAACCCCTCGACCCGCTGCCCCAGGCTGATCTTCTCCTGGAGGCAGACACGGTCAAACGTCGTCGGTTTGGGAAGACGAATTGTAAAGCCGCCGCTCTTCTGCGTGCCTGGCTGCCAATAGGTGTCCGGGTTTGTATCGGCGACTGCTGCCGCGTTTCCGACCGTCGTAAAGTCGCTAGGTTTGGCAAGCGCGATCGGCTTGCTCCCCTTCGCCAGATTCTTCCCGTAGGTTTCGTCCCGCAGCTTCTTAAACTCCATCAGCGCTCGAACGTCGTTCTCATGGATCAGCCCGCGACGGTCCGGCGGGACGTTGAGCAGCAGCGATCCGTTATGCCCCACCGACCGCTCATAAAGGTCCATCAGCTGTGCGGCGGTCTTCACCTGCCCATCCTGCGAGGCATGGTAGAACCACCCCGGACGGATCGAAACGTCGCACTCCGCAGGCGTCCACTGATCGCCGTCTCTCAGCCCCGTCCCCAGTTCCTTCTGGTCGGCAACCCCCGGCTGAAACTTGCCCGCCTTGATCATCGACCAGCAAGTCTCCGGCGCATAGCCAGCCTCGTTGCCCACCCAGCGGATGTCCGGCCCGGCATCGCTGAAGATCACCGCGTCCGGCGCATACCTCCGCACCGTCTCGTTGAACAGCTTCCAGTCGTAAACCTGCTTCTTCCCGTTTGGGCCCTCGCCGTTCGCCCCGTCGAACCACACTTCGTAGATCGGCCCGTACTTGGTGAGGACCTCTTTGAGCATGTCGGCAAAAACCTGGTTGTATTCGGGCGTGCCGTACTTGGGATGGTTGCGATCCCAGGGCGAAAGATAGACGCCCATCTTCAGTCCGTATTCGTTGCACGCCTTCCGAAGCTCCATCAGCACGTCGCCCTTTCCGCCCTTCCACTTGCTTTGCGCGACGGTGTGTGTGGAATAAGCGGAAGGCCACAGGCAGAAGCCGTCGTGATGCTTGGCGGTGATGATGACCTGCTTCATCCCGGCTTCTTTGAACGTGCGCACCCACTGGCGACAGTCTAGCGCCGTCGGGTTGAAGACGTCCGGCTTTTCCGTCCCATGCCCCCACTCCTGGTCGGTGAAGGTGTTCGGGCCGAAGTGGATGAAGGCGTAATACTCCAGCTTCTGCCACGCCAACTGTCGGGGCGTCGGCACCGGCTGGATGGGCTTGAGATCGGATTGTGCGGTCATAGCGATTGTGGCGAGCATGACAAGGCCAGAGAGCATGTCTTGATAATAGCGCGGAATCCTTTTTGTCGTGCGCCGGTTCACTGCCGCTTTAGATCAATTCCGGTGGATCAAGTTTTGGCCTTTGCCCTTTGTATTGTTCATCGCGCGGTTTAAGCTTCTCAACTGGGCAGAATGTTGGGGGTGATCCTGCGCTAGGGGACCTCCCACCCCCTGCCCCCTCCCTCCATTTCGACTTCGTCAAGATGGAGGGAGGGGAGTTTTGAACTTAGCTTATTAACCTCAACCCTTGCGGAAGCAACGAGGATAATGGCTGGGAGTGAAGATTGAGGGCAAGAATCGCATGACTCATCGTGCGGTTTAAGCTTCTCAGCGGGGCAGAGTGTTGGGATGTTGGGGTGATTTTGCGCTAGGGGACCTCCCACCCCCTGCCCCCTCCCTCCATTTCGACTTCGTCAAGATGGAGGGAGGGGAGTTTTGAACTTAGCTTTCTAACCTCAATCCTTGGGGAAGCAACGAGGATGATGGCTGGGAATGAAGATTGAATGTAAGGATCGCATGATTCATCGCGCGGTTTAAGCTTCTCGCGACGGATGCATCTAGTCGGGGTGTTGGGGGTGATCCTGCGCTAGGGGACCTCCCACCCCCTGCCCCCTCCCTCCATTTCGACTTCGTCAAGATGGAGGGAGGGGAGTGGCGGCTCATTCTTTTAGTACCCTTTGCTTGATTTGCTTCCAGATGCTGTTGTGCGCGGTACAAGTCTATTGCGATGCACATGTCCACGACAATCGGCATCAAAGCCCTGCCGAATTTCAGCGGCAAGCCAGGTCAAAAGAGCTGCGGCCTGTGGCCGGCCGTGCTTTGGGCTCTTGTGATCTTCGCGACGTCATCTACCGTGGTCACAACGAAGCAGCTTGTCAAAACGGTCGCCAGTAACACGGTTGTCCAAGTGTCATCCAGCGGCTTTGACGCCTTTTGGCGCGAGTACTGGTGGGTGTTTGTGAAGGGCTATCACGCGCTTGAATACATGACGCTGTTTCTGCTGCTGAACAAGGGGCTCAGCTCGAAAGCGGATTGGACATTCGAGCGACGTTGGAGATTGAGCCTGTTGCTTACGATCTTCTACGCTGCTACTGATGAATACCACCAGACCTTCGTTCCCGGTCGCGGCGGGCTCGTCAGCGATGTTCTGATTGACACGGGTGGCGCAGTGGCCGCCGCATTCTTTGTGCTGTGGCTGGAGCGTCGAAAATTCAGGAAGTGACGCTTATTCGGGGCGGGTTCAGCCTTTGACCGAGTACGTCAATCCGTCGCCTTCTCCGCAATTGCCGTCTCTGCTCCATCCAGCTTTCTGAAGTTCACATCCAGGATGTTCAGCCGCTTTAGGTGGGTTGCGAGCCGACCCATGAAGCCTGCGTAGTCCTTGTTTGCGGGCTGGGTCCAGGCGACTTCGGCGAGGGCGCAGGCGCGGGGGAAGGCCATGTATTCCACGTGCTTGGGGTTATGCATGTACTCGGTCCAGAGTTGGAACTGGCACCCTTGGATGTGTTGGTGGAACTCCTTTTCCAGCTCTTTGGGGATCGGCTCGTAGCCGTAGACGGTTTCGAGGGGCAGATACCCGCCGATGCCGTGGGGCTCTTTGGCTCTGTCGCGGGACTGGTAATAGTCGAAATAGGTGTGGCTGGTTTGGGCCATGACCACGTCGTGCTTTGATCGGGCGGCAGATAGGGCTCCTTCGGTGCCGAGCCAGACCATGAGCGCGGCGTTGTCGGCGATACCGCCCTCCAGGATTTCCGACCATCCGATCAGCCTACGGCCATTGCTGACAAGGTAGTTGTCGAACTGTCGGATGAACCAGCTCTGCAGCTCGTGCTCGTCTTTCAGCCCCAGCTCCTTCATCTTGGCCTGGGCGCGCGGGCTGTTCTTCCACTGCGTCTTGGGGCACTCGTCGCCGCCGATGTGGATGAACTTGCTGGGGAAGATCTCCATGACTTCGTCAAGCACGTTTTTGAGAAACTTGAAGGTGCTCTCCTCGACGTTGAAGACGTTGTCGGAGACACCCCACTTCGTCATGACTTCGAGCGGCTGGTTCGTGTTGCCGAGGTCGGGGTAGGCGGCGATGGCAGCTTGGGCGTGTCCGGGCATCTCGATCTCGGGCACGACGGTGATATGCCGCTCCGCTGCGTAGGCGACGACTTCGCGGGCGTCGTCCTGGGTGTAGAAGCCTCCGTGGGGTTTGCCGGTGTAGGTGGCAGGGCTGTAGGTGAGCATCGTGTCCTTTCGCCATGCGCCGACCTCGGTGAGCTTGGGATAGCGCTTGATCTCCAGGCGCCAGCCTTGGTCCTCGGTGAGGTGCCAGTGGAAGGTGTTGAGCTTGTGGAGGGCCATGAGGTCCAGGAACTTGAAGATGAACTCCTTGGGCATGAAGTGGCGGGCGACGTCGAGGTGGGCGCCGCGCCAGGAGAACCGGGGCTGGTCCTCGATCTCGACGCAGGGGATGCTCCATTCGACGCCTTCGACCCTGGCTTTGCGGAAGATTTCGGGTGGGAAAAGCTGGCGCAAGGTTTGGATGGCGTAGAAGGCTCCGGCGGGCTTAAAGGCGCGGATTTCGACGCGGTCTTTCTTGACGGAGAGGCGATAGCCTTCGTCCCCGAGCGCGGAGAGCTTCTTGTCCAGGGCGAGAGAAATGCTGTGTCTTCCCTTATCTGGGGCGACCCCGAGGTCATAGCCTGTGGCTGCAGAGAGGTCGCGCTGAAGCGATTTGCCCAGTACAGCGGTGTCTCCGGTGGAGCCGATCATTGAGTCTGACTTGAGGAGAAAACGACCCTCCTTCAATTCAATCTTTGAGGGTTGGGGGATGATGTTGGGCATCATGGCTTGGGTTTGGACGGCAGTGGCAAGGATGGCGGTTGTGAGGATGCTCATGGCGGGGGCTTGGTTCTACCTTACATGCGGCATGGGTTCGCTAAAATCTGTCTGAATTCGGGGGCGGGGTTGATCCTGTGCCTTCCTATGCTTCCAACGCTCCTTAGGATTGAGGCTACAGCGGGAGTGGGACTTAGCCTCAATCTTAGGGAAGGTTGAGGCATGAGAAGAGATTAAGGCATGAGAAAGCGCGAATAAATTCGCGCACTCCCAAAGGGGACCTCCCTCCATTTCGACTTCGTCAAGATGGAGGGAGGGGAGAGTTTGCTTACTTCTCGATCCGGTGCATCAGTTCCCATGCCATGGCGCCGGGGCCGAAGCATGTATGCCCGTTGATCTCGTGCTCGCTAATCCCGAAGAGATCGGCGAAGCTTGGCGTTCCGGTTGAAACGGCCTGGCTTGTCTTGCCCTGGATGATCCTTTCGATCTCCTTGCGGCTGTCGGCAAGGTGCATCGCGGTGATCTGGTCAGCGGAGACGGGGATCGCTTTGTCGATCTGCTTGGCAAGGTTTTTGAGTTCAATCTTCAGGTAGAGCCGAAGGTCGGTTTGAGTCTTGCTTGCGCCGTTTAGCCTGCCGTCGATGGTGCTGAGATAGGTGCGCTGTAGGTTGCGGCGGTAGATGTCGATTCTCGGCTTGGCTTCGCGGAGTTCGCTCCAAGAGCCTTCGCGCAACTGGGCGCACATCTCGGACACTCGGTAAGCGCTCTGCCCAAGCTGGGCCTCGGCGTCGAACATCCGTCGAGCGCGGGCGTCGTTCAGCAGTTGGTTGAGGATCAGGTTTTGAACCCCACTGACTCTGTTCACGACTCCGTTCGGCTCAATGCGTCCGAGGATGCTGCTCTGCAGCAGATACATGGGCGTTTGCAGGCCGGTTGTCGTGAGGAAGTTCACAGCCTTGCGCTGGTACGCCGCGCTGACAGGCTTGAAGACTTCGCCACCGCGTCCGGCGTGGTAGTCGGTCTCGACAACGCCGCCGACATACTGGACAACCTGCATGAGCCACATCATTCGGTGGGAGTTGATATCACCGAGGACTTCGCTCATCAGGGTGTAGTCTTCGCCGTGGGTTGTCGTGGCGGTGAGGAGACGCTGGGCGGTTCGCTCAAGGTTGAGCAGCCCGAGACGAGTTGCCTCGACAGCGTCATCTCCAATCCGCTCCGATTGGGTGGTCGGGTCTTGTCGATATTTGTAGTTTCCGAAGCGCACGGTCGGATCGTCGACTTGCCGAGCGAGGAAACGATCGAGGAAAGAGGTTTCGTCTTCGGGCTTGTTGACATCGGGGATGGGCTTGTAGCCGTATTCGATGGCAAAAAAGTCGTACTCGCCGAGGAACCCGTTCGTGCTGTAGGTGATTCCGTCGCCGGGTTGGGCAACGTAGTTGTTTCGCGAGTAGCTCATGATGGACGACGAAACGCCGTGCGTCTTCATGAACTCCTTATTGCGGAGCTGAGCGATGGTTCGGGCGACGCTTGCCTTGAAGTTGTGCTCCAAGCCAAGCGTGTGTCCGACCTCGTGGGCTACGACGTAGGTTAGAGTCTCGCCGATCATGTCGTCGGAGAAGGGGAGTCGGCGGGTTCGCGGGTCGATGGCTCCGCACTGGACGAAGTACCACTTCTGCGTGAGGTCGATGATGTTGTGCCAGAAGATGATGTGGGCCGAGATGGTTTCGCCAGACCGTGGGTCTTGGATGGATGGGCCCATGGCATTGGCGGTTGAGGATGGCGCCCATCGGATGACGCTGTAGCGAGCATCTTCGGGGTCCCATGTGGGATCGGCTTCTACCGATGGTGCGTCTTTGCAGATGATTGCATTCTTGAAGCCAGCTTTGGCGAAGGCAGGCTGCCACATCTCGACGCCTCGCTTCATGTAGGATCGCCACTTTTCGGGGACCTCGCGGCTGAGGTAGAAAACGATGGGTTTGACCGGCTCGCTCTCGGCGGCTTTGGGGTCCTTCTTTTCGAGGCGGAAGCGGGCGATATATTCGATAGGTTTGACGGGTTTGTTGGTGTTGATACTATCGAACCCGACCGTGAAGTAGCCGATGCGGGAGTCTTTGAGGCGGCCCATCATCGGTTTTTCGGGCAGGAGGGTAAGGCTGTAGTGGACGAGTACGGTGACCGCGCTTGAGTTTCCTCCGGCAGGCGGGCCAAATGGGCTGGCTTGCCGCCCCCCTCCGCCACGGGCAAACGTGAGCAGAGACCGCGTTTCAATGTTGATGGGGAAGGCCTTCACGCGGTCGATATAGCTTCGGGAGCCATCGACTCCGGCTCCGCCTACCGCTCCACGCACTCCAAAATCCTGGGGATCTGTCAGGAACGTTGACGTGACGTCAATGACCGTGCTGTTGTTTTCACCCTCGGCCTGAACGTCGAAGGCCATGATGATGGGATAGACGGTGTTCATTTGCACGCCGCGAAAGAGTCCGCCGGAGGTTTCGTCCGTTCGGATGGGATCACTCACGTCGTGCATAAAAATCTTGTTGTTTCGGCGGGTGAAGCAGATGGTTTTCAGCCCGGCTGCTGTCCCGGGGTAGCCCGTTGTATAAGGCTGCTCGGCGATTTCGGTCTGCCATAAGAACAGTCTGCCGAGCATATTCGCAGGAATCTCCCAGAGAATCTTCTCGTCGATCTTGTGGACCTTGAAGACGCCGTGCTGCGTTTCGGCTTCTTTGGTCACCACCTCGTTGTACGGCTTGGGGCCTTGAGCGGGCCTCTGCCCCCCTTGACCGGGTGGGCGAGCTTGTCCGGCTCCTCCAGTGGGAGGTGGGGTTTGGGCCACGGCAAAGGCCGATACAGTGAGAATTGCAATTGCGGAGATAAGCAAACGAGTACGCATAAATGAACCTACCTGGCAGTACAAATTCGAGGCGCAAGTCCACGAATCCTTGTCAAATCGCCTTTAGGCGCTTTCTGTAAGACTACCGCCCTTCGACGGTTCCGAGCAGTATAAATTCAGCGACCGATGTCCAAGGGCCTCCGTTGACTTCGTCGAGGGCGACAAATCGAACGTAGCGGCCTTTGACAGCGGCCTTGAAGAGGATGCGCTGGATGTCGGCTGAGTTGGGGAACTTGCCCTTCTGTACAGGGCTTCCCCAGGTCTTGCCGTCGGCGCTGACGTACACCTCGTAACCACCGATCCTTCCGTTCGCCTGGTTCTGTCGGGGAGTGTAGACAAACCCGGCGAGGCTGGTTTCGGAGCCGATATCGAGCACGGCTTCATGCGGATGCTTGTCCTCACCGCCCGTGTACTTTGTGTGCCAGAAGGTCCCAGGGTTGCCATCGAGCATGTGGGCAGCTTCTCCTTCACCCGGCTCGAAGGAATCGACGCGGACGATCTTGACGGTCTTCGAGTCGATGACCCGGGTGGGGACGATGCGCGGGAAGGATGCCGACGCGACGGGGCTTTCGATCAGATTCGGCCCGGATGCGTAGGCTTCGACCATTCCGCCCGTGGCATAGCCGAATGGTCCGCGATACCCGGCCCAGCGCGCACGGATGGAGTCGTTGCCGTAGGTGATCTGGGTGTCTGGGGTCGGCGAAACGATCGTGACCACTCCGTCCTCGCCACGCGAGATCGTCGGCGTTTGGGCGACAGGGGCTTGCTCGCGCTCCTTACCCTTGATGTAGGGTCTCAGGACGACGCGGAAGTCCACGGGCCGGGGTCGGCACACGTACTGTTCCAGCGGGCCAGGGCCGCAGCTGGCGCCGCCGAGCCCCATTGTCATGGTATCGAGGCATACCACGACGTTCTTTCTGAGGATGAGGGGGACGCGCTTGCGCGGCTCGCCGTTCTCGTGGCGGGCGTCGTCGATGTCTTGGGGCGTGAAGTGAGAAACGTTCATCGCCAGGTGCCCGGATGCCTGGAAGAGGATGCCGTTTCCGTCGGCATCGGTGAGGGCTCCCCAGCGCACTTCCTCCTTGTTGCCGTTTTCTTGCGGGCGGACGTATTCTTGATACTGATCTTTGACCTTGCCCGAGTAGCGGCCCACGTCGGCGGCCTGCTTGCGGTCGGGATAGCTCTCAAACGGTCCACGCCCCAGCCAGGTGAAGTTGTC
Source organism: Fimbriimonadaceae bacterium (assembly GCA_019638775.1). Lineage (NCBI taxonomy): Bacteria > Bacillati > Armatimonadota > Fimbriimonadia > Fimbriimonadales > Fimbriimonadaceae > Fimbriimonadaceae bacterium. The sequence continues at coordinate 553,064 of JAHBTD010000003.1, forward strand.
GAACGCCTTGTCGACGAACATGAGGAGGCCGATCCGGCCAAGTGGGGGAAGATCGCCCATAGGTGTGATCTGACTGTCGATGACGATGGTGCCGTCTCCGAGGATCGTGTAGACGGCGCGGTGGCGGAAGCCGTTGCCCTTGAAGCCGACGGCGTCCATCTCCACGGTAACGCGGACGGCCTTTGCGCCGACGCGCTCCACGGTGATGCCCTGCGGATGGTAAGCCATCTGCGTCATGCCGGAGTTGAAGTACGCCTTCTGGAACCAGGTGTCGTTATCGGTAAAGGCGCGGAAGGTGTTCAGTTTGGGTCCGGTTTGGACGCCGGGCTGCTGGGCGACGATCTGCTTGTTGCCGTAGACAAGCGAACTGAGCATTCCGGTGGCTTTGTCAAACTCGGCCTTGAAGCTGCCGCCCGTGACGGTGATCTTTCCACTGCTGTCGGTGTGGGTGAGATCAGAAAGGTTGTTTAAGGGGGTGTAAGGGGCGATGGACTCAGCAGGAATTTGAAGCTGATCCCAAGCGACCTCGTGCCCCTTCTTCGCCCAAACGTGGTCTTGGCGGGTATGGAAGCTGACGCGGACGAAAAGCTCGGTTCCGGCGGCGACCTTGGGCTTGGGGAGCGGCAGCTGGACGGTCTTGCTCTGACCGGGAGCGAGGCTGATCGGAGCGATGTCTCCGGTCGCGACGGTCTCCCCGTCGGCGGTCAAGGTCCACTTCGCGTCGAACGCGTCAAGGTTTGTGAAGAAGTGCTTGTTTGTGATCTTCACGGTGCCCTGGATTAGGTCGGCAGGCTCCACTTTGACGTACTGGTAGATCTTCTTGACCTCCCAAGTTTTGGGCATGATCTGGCGGTCGGGCATGATGATGCCGTTGCCGACGAACGGGCCGTCGTTGGGGGTGTCGTCGTAGTCGCCGCCGTAGGCATAGAACCACTTGCGCTTGCCGTCGGGGCCGGGCTCTTCGTCGGTGTATTTGCGCAGACCTTGGTCCACGTAGTCCCAGATGCATCCGCCCATGTTGCGGTCGCTGGACTCAAACGCCTCCCAGTACTCTTTGAGGTTGCCGACGGCGTTGCCCATCGCATGGGCGTATTCGCAGACGAAGAACGGCTTTTTGGACTCCTGCCTGCCCTGACCGTAGATGTAGTTCACGTCGGGATACATCACGCTGTCCACGTCGGCGACGCGGTTGTAGCGTTCGTAGTGGACGGGGCGGCTAGGGTCGAGCTCGTGGACGAGGTCGGCGGTGGCGTCGAAGTTGACGCCGGGGCCAGCCTCGTTGCCGAGCGACCACATGACGATGCTGGGGTGGTTGAAGTGGCACTTGACAAGGCGGTCGGTGCGATCCAGGTGGGCCTTACGCCAGACCGGGTTGTTGCCCAGCGACCGCTCATACGAGTAGCCCATGCCGTGCGATTCGATGTTGGCTTCGTCGATGACGAAGATGCCGTAGCGGTCGCACAGCTCGTACCAATACTCGTCGTTCATGTAGTGCGAACATCGGACCGCGTTGATGTTGAACTGCTTCATGATGCGGATGTCCTGCTCCATCCGCTCTCGGGTGACGCGCCGTCCGGTGTCGGGGTCGTGCTCGTGACGGTTGACGCCTTTGATCTTCACATGGACGCCGTTGACCTTGAACACGCCTTCTTTGAACTCAACCTTTCGGAAGCCGGCGCGATAGCCGCGAAAGTCGAAAGCTTTCTGGCTTTGGTCGAAGAGGGAGACGACGGCGGTGTAGAGGTTGGGGAGTTCGCTCGACCACTTTGCGGGATCTGTGACGCGGACTTTGATCTCTACGGTCTTGGTCGATTTAGCGGAGACTTGTCCGACTTCGACCGTTCGTGACGGGTCGGCTTTGCCGCCTGCTGCGTCGGCTCCCTCGCCGACATGGATGACGGGAACGCGCTTGCCGTCCTTGTCGAAGAGCTGGAGATCGACGCCTCGGCTGTCGAACGGCTTGTCGCCGAAGTTGCGGACGGTGGCCTTGACGCTCAGATAGCCGTCTTTGTAGTTCTTGTCGAGATCGGGCGTGATCTGTACGTCCCAGATTGCGGCTTTGGGGAAGCTGAGAAGCGAGACATCGCGGAAGATGCCGCTGAAGCGGAACATGTCCTGATCCTCCAGATAGCTTCCGTCGCACCAGCGATAGACCTCTACGGCGAGCGAGTTCTTTCCAGACTGTAGGTAGGGGGTGATGTCGAATTCGGCGGGGCCTTTGCTATCCTCGCTGTAGCCCACCTTTTGACCGTTCACCCACACATAGAAAGCCGAATAGACGCCCTGAAAGCGCAGGATCGTTTCCCGGTCTTTCCAGCTTGCCGGAACCTCGAACTCGGTCCGATACGACCCGACAGCGTTGTAGCCGTGGTCGATGAAGGGGGGATTGGCGGGGTGGGGATAGCGGACGTTCGTGTAGATCGGGGTGCCGTAGCCCTTCATCTCCCAGCACGAGGGGACTTCGATGGTCGCCCAATGGCTGATGTCGTAATCCTGCTTGTAAAAATCGACGGGCCGCTGCTCCGGCTTGCCGACCCAATGGAACTTCCAGTCGCCGTTGAGGAGCTTGAACCAGGGGCTCTTGGCGCGGTCGAGCGTCATCGCTCCGGCGAGGTCGGAGTAGGGGTAGGCGTCCGTGCGTGGGACTTCCTTATTGATGCTGAGAATGTTGGGGTCTTCCCAGTCCGGCATCGGCTGGGTTTGGGCTGGAGTTTGGGACATGGTGAGGGTTCCGAGCAAAAGTGCAGCGAGCAAGGTCATGGATGTTTTGAGGATACGCGAAACGGAGGGCTGGAGGCTATTGGTGGGCGCGGATGGCTCTAAATTGCGGGTGATGACAGAGTGGGATTTGGCGAAAAAGGGTCTATTCAACGCACATTTTGCGTCGAATAGACCTATAATCGACGCAGAGTGCCGAAATATATCTATGAACAGCCGGAGTGGCCCGAGTATAGATGGGAAGCGGCGACGCTTGCCAAGACGCTGGAGGCTGTGCGGCTGGATCAGGGACGGCTGCTTGGACGTCTTGACTCGCTGGGCATCGGTCAGCAGCAGGCGGCGACCATGGATGCCGTCGTCGAGGAGGTTCAAAAATCCAGCGAGATCGAAGGCGAGGTGCTTGAAAGCAGGCTGATCCGTTCGTCGGTTGGGAGACGGCTTGGTCTTGAGACGGCTGGCCTGCCTGAGCCTGACCGCCGCGTCGACGGAGTCGTCGAGATGGCTCTCGACGCCGCCCAGGGGTACGACAGGCCTCTGACGGTCGATCGGCTTCGGGGCTGGCATGCCGCCCTGTTTCCAGCGGGCAGAAGCGGCATCCATCGCATTGTCGTCGGCGAATGGAGAGACGACCGGAATGGACCGATGCAGGTGGTTTCGGGGAGTGTGGGGCGCGAAAAGGTTCACTTTCAGGCTCCGCCGGCGAGCATCCTCCATGACGAGATGGAGCGGTTTCTCGCATGGTTTCAGGGAGATAGCTCCGCCGATGCTCTGCTGAAGGCCGGGATCGCCCACCTCTGGTTCGTGACGATCCATCCCTTCGACGACGGCAATGGCAGGATCGCGCGAGCCATCGCAGACATGGCGCTGGCAAGGAGCGAGGGTCGGGGGTTGCGCTGCTACAGTCTGTCCTCGCAGATACGCAAGGAGCGCACCGCCTACTACCGCATCCTTGAAGGGACGCAGAAGGGTGGGCTCGACGTCACGGAATACCTCCTTTGGTTTTTGGAGTGCTTTCAAAGGGCGCTGCACACTGCGGACGAAACGATGTCGAGAGTCCTTGCAAGCGCCCGCTTCTGGCAGAGCCACGCGAAGACAGAGCTGAATTCGCGTCAGCGCACGATGCTGGCGAGGCTGTTGGAGGGGTTCGACGGCAAGCTGACCAACGCGCGATGGGCACGCATGGCGAAATGCTCTCACGACACGGCCTTGCGCGATCTGAACGACCTCGTCGGGAAGGGCATTCTGGAGAGGAACTCAGCAGGCGGGCGCAGCACCAGCTACTCGCTTTCGCCTGCCGAGGATAACTCTACCGAGCCTTAAGCTGCCGGATCTCTTCCAGGGTCGTCTTTAAGGATTGCAGCGAGGTTTGGGGAGTCACCGTCTCAAACTCTCGGCCTTGTTCGATGCAGTCCACAAAATACTTCAGCTCGTGGTAGTAGCCGCCGAGATCGCTGATGTTTCCGCCGCCTTGGGCTTCCATCTTTGGGAACTGCGGGACTACCGGCTCTTTGCCATCTTCATAGATCGTGAGCGGTCCGCTGTCCATGATTGCAGCTCCACGTTCGAAGATCGCGCGGAAGGCCATCTTAAAGGGTGTGTGATTGGGAAGGTTCCATCCCCCTTGGAGGTGGGCGACGCAGCCGTCTTCGTACTGCAAAGTCGTGTAAACCTGGCTCGGGCCTCGATGATCCACCGTTCCGTATGAGGAGATGTGCACGGGCTCCCCTTTTAGATAGAGGGCAAAGTCGGTGTCATGGATATGCATGTCCAGTACGCCGCCGCCGGATTTGGATTCGTCGGCGAGCCAGTTGTCGGTGGACCAGAACGGAAACTCACCGTAGCGGGTGAGGTTGATGGAGGTTAGCTTGCCGAGCGCACCGTCGTCATTGAGCCTCTTTAGGTAAGCATATTCGGGCCAGAAACGGATGCAGTGCCCGATCATCAGCTTGACCTTTGCCGTCTCGCAGGCCTCGATCATGGTTTGGGCCTCTTCGGAGGTGAGGGCCATCGGTTTTTCGCACATGATGTGCTTGCCAGCCTGGGCGGCCCGGACGGTGTATTCGCAGTGTTGGAAGGTGGGCAGGCAGATATCGACGGCGTCGATCTCTTCGTTTGCGAGCATTTCGTCGAAGTCGGTGTAGGCCTTTGCACCGAAATCGCTGGCGAAGGCCTCGGCTTTTTCGGGCTTGCGGTCTACCGCGGCGACGAATTGCGCATCGTCCAAAATCGAATAAACGTTGGCGTGCATGCGCCCCATGAACCCACAACCGACAATTGCGACCCTAATCATAAGAAGTATCTACTCCGAGCGCAGACTTATACCGTGCCGAACCTAAACCGGCTCTAAAAGCAGCTTTTCTCCTGCGCAAACAACGAACTGCTCCGCCTCCTCCGCGCTCATGTGCCGACCGATTTCTACGAGTTCATCGTAAGTCTCGGCTCCCAGATGCTGCCGTAACTCGGCGACGTATTCTTCGTGGAACCGCTCTTCGATCCCAAACACATGTGAGCCGGAGGACTCCCAGCAGGCTTCGGTGTAGCCGATGACGCGGGCGGCGTCGGCATAGTCGCCAGAGTGGAAGAAGAGGTAGGCGTATTCGAGATAGGTTTGCCAATGCAGGCTGTAATGTTCGGAAGAGGCTTGGAGGACGGTTCGCAGCCGCATCAGCCCTTCGGCGATCTTGTCGGTTCTGCGGCAGAGCTTGACGAGCATGTGGGTGGCGTCGATGGCGTAGGTCGTGAACCCATGCCGGTCGAACATCGCGAGCGATTCTTCCAGCCAAACTCGGGCGGCATCATTTTGCTGGTTGAGCGTTGCCAGATTGCCGAGCGCACCAAATGCCGTTGCGATGTGTTCGGCACTGTTCATCTCTCGACCGACTTTGAGTGAGGCTTCGTAACACTCTTTGGCGGCCTCGCGGTCGCCGAGCTCGACGTGTGCATTTCCGAGGCGTCGCAGGGCGACGGCTTCGGCGTCTTTGTCGCCCACTTCGCGCACCTTCTTGAGGATTCCCTGCAAGATGTCGCGTGTTTCGGCAAAGTTGCTTTGGCGGTGAGCTTCGAGCTGGAGTTCGACTTGGACTTCGATCTGGCCTTGCACATTTCCCGTCGATTCAAACAGCTCCAGCGCGTGCCTTAGGTGCCCGGTTGCGATGGAGTATTCGCCTTGCACCCAGGCCATCTTTCCAAGGTTCATGTAGCCTTCGGCGCGGACGTTGGGCTCGATGTCCACCTCTTTTGCGCGGTCCATCGCGACCTCCAGCCAGTCCCTTCCGACCTTTGTGCGGTTCGTGAGGAGCATGAAGCCGCCGATCTCGGCGGCGAGCTTGAGCTCGTTGGGGATGTCGTTCTGCTTTCGGTACCAGCTCAAGGCCGTGGCAACATTTGCATAGTCCGGCTCGACGAGATGGATGCCGGTTCCCCCGACCATTGTTCTCGCTCGCGTTACGAGATCGGCGAAGTATTCGGCATGCAGCCAGCCGGTCTCGGTTTTGACGCTCGGGGAGACCTGGTCTTGAGCGTAGGTTTGCAGAGTCTCTAGCATGCGAAAGCGCATACCTTCGACGGTGGGATCGGCAATGATCAAGCTTTGCTCTTCGATGGCTTGGAGGGCGGCGCCAATGTCGCTGTCGGGGCAGACGTGGGCTGCGGCGTCGTGCGTCCAGCCTCCGTGAAAGATCGAGAGTCGTTGGAAGGCGGACTGCAATTCCGGCTCAAGCATCGCGTAGCTGCCATCAATGGCGGCTCGGACCGAGCGATGCCGAGGGTTGATGTCCTTTCGGCGGCTTTCCAGGCGGTCGTAATGAGCGCTCACTTGGTCGAGCATTTGGCTGGCGGTCATGCTCCTTGCCCAGGCTGCGGCAAGTTCGATGGCGAGGGGTATTCCTTCCAGTCTTCGGCAGAGATCAACGAGAGCTTCGGCGGTGCGGTCGGTGAGCTGGAAGTCTTGTCTTACCGATTGCGCACGATTGACGAACAATTCGATGGAGGGGTTTACCGAAAGCTCTTCAAGAGTGGTTGCGGGCGTCATGCAGGGGATCGCCAATGGCAGAAGCGGCAGCGTGTGTTCGCCGTCGATGTTGAGCGTCTGGCGGGATGTCGCAAGAATGGAAAGGTTGGGGACGGCGAGCAGGAGTCGGGCGATGCAGGAGAGATCTTGATCGGCGAGATGTTCCAGATTGTCGAGGACCAGGAGATAGTTGGGGAAGTCGCTAAGATAGTCGATCAAGCGCTCTATACCGGAGCTTGAGTTTGACGGGACACTAAGTTCACGCGCGATCACATCGGGGACTTCATCGCTGGCGACGGTATCGACAAGGCTTACAAACCCGACCCGATTCTCAAATCTTTCGGCGGCCTTCCATGCGGCCTCAACGGCAAGCCGTGTCTTGCCGGAGCCACCCATCCCGGTCAGTGACAGTAATCGTATCTGCCCGTTCAGTTGGGAATCAATTGAATTCAACTCCTCATCGCGCCCGATAAAGCGTGTGTAGAATCTCGGGAGTCCGGGTTGGACGGTTTTAAACCTTGCGGAGACGGCGTCCAGGCGACCCTTCTGCTCCGAGATGGTGACGACTTCTTCTTCGGCTCCTTTGCCCAGCAGATCTTCGGCTTCTTGGCGAAGCGTGACAGCCGTTTCTGTCGGGGTGAGATCGAGCGTGGCAAGGCTTCGCACGAGCTCCTCGTATTGGGCGATGGCGGCTTTGGGTCGACCAGCTGCGATGTAGAGCCTGATGAGATGGTTGTGATATTTCTCTTCGGTTGGGTCGACAAGGAGCAGCTTGGACCCGGCCTCGATGGCATTGTCGATGTCCCCGTTTGCGGCAAAGAGCCGGACGAGCCCGTTGAGGATGTTCGCGTAGAGGTCGTTGAGTCGCAGTCTCTCTCCGAAAGCCCACTCTTCGTAATAGCCGTCAAGCAGGTCACCTTTATACAGGCTTGCCGCTTTTATAAGATGAGCGAGCTTTTGCCCTTCGTCGGTCTCCTCTTTGGCGGACTTCACGCAGTCCATAAACTCGATCACATCAACGGTCACGATGGCAGCGTTGAGCGAAACCGTGTGATGATCGGCGACCAGGATGGAGCCTTGAGCGACACCGGGCGGGTGGAGCTGGCGTCGCAAAGATGAAACGGCTTGGTTGAGTCTGTTTCGGATGGCGATGGGGTCGCCATCAGGCCAGAGAAGTTCGGCGATCACTTCACGGGCGATAGGGCGGTCCAGATGCATGGCGAGGTATGCCAGCAAGGCTCCGGTCTTTTGCGTTTGAAAACGCGAAATGACACGGTCCCCATGGATTACACGCAGCCCCCCAAACAACTCAATGCGACACGGAAGAGTCACCGATCTATTTTAGTTCAAGGGAAGAGTATTCTGTACTAGGAAGAACTTTTAGGACGCATTTAGGCAGGATGGTCTAAGCTTGCCGTCGTTACCAGAGTTGGATCAGGTGTGTATATGAAGAAGTGTCTGATAGTCGCAGTCGTTGTCGCAATCGCTCTCACCATCGCCGGTTGTACGAAGGGATCGGAAACCGACAACAAGGTCAAGATCGGTTTTCTGGTCAAGTCAAAGACCGAGCCATGGTTTCAAACCGAGTGGAAGTTTGCCGATGAAGCCGCCGCCAAGTATGGTTTCGACTTGATCAAGCTCGAAGTTGCCGATGGCACGGCGGTCAATAAGCAGCTTGACGTCCTTGGCGCACAGGGAGCGCAGGGCGTGATCATCTGCACGCCCAATCAGAAACTCGGTCCGGCTATCGTCAAGAAGGCGGGAGAGTACAACATGAAGCTGATGAGCGTGGACGACCGATTGGTCGACGCGGACGGCAATTCGCTTACCGATGTTCATCACCTCGGGATCTCGGCTCACGAGATCGGCAAGATGGTTGGGCAGACCCTTGTTGATGAGATGCAGAAGCGCGGATGGAAAATGGAAGAAGTCGGCGCGCTTGCCCTCACCATCGACTCCCTTGAAACGGCGAAGCAGAGAACGGATGGAGCCATTGAAGTTCTGACAGCGAACGGCTTCCCGAAAGCGAACATCTACACGACACCTTGGAAGGCCGGTTACGATATCGGCACTGCTCTTGCCGACTCTCGGGTCACACTCACCCAGCATCCCAACGTGAAGTATTGGATTGCTTTCGCCTCGAACGACGATGGCGTGCTTGGGGCGGTCCGCGCAACCGAAGAGAAGCAGATTCCTGCTTCGAATGTGATCGGCGTTGGGATCAACGGCACGAGCGGAGTCGATGATTTCAAGAAGGCATCTCCGACTGGATTCTTCGCCTCCATTCTCCTTAGCCCGAAGAAGCACGGATACGGCACCGCCGAAGCCATGTACAAGTGGATCAAGGACGGGGTGGAGCCACCAAAGGAGACTTGGACGAGCGGTATCCTGATCACTCGCGAAAACTACAAAGAAGAGATGAAGAAAGAAGGTCTGGACTAACAGACGAAATCGCAGGATCAGATCAGTTAAACCGACGACGATAACAACTTGGTCCGAAACGGTGTTGTGGCGTTTCGGACCATGGGCTTAAAGATGAGCACGACTCCGTATCTTCAATTCCAATCTATTTCGAAGGGGTTTCCCGGCGTCCAAGCGCTCAGCGATGTCACATTCGGGGTGCGCGAGGGCAGCGTTCACGCGCTTTGCGGAGAGAATGGCGCGGGGAAAAGCACCCTCCTGAAAATCCTCAGCGGGGTTTATCGGGCGGATGCAGGGAAGATGTCTTTTGGAGATCAGGACGTTGCGTTTCACTCTCCGTTTGAGGCGATCCAGTCGGGTGTGGCGGTTATCTATCAGGAGCTTCACCTTGTCCCCGAGATGTCGGTTGCGGAGAATGTGTATCTTGGGCACCCGCCCCATCGTGGGGGGTGGATCAACCGGAAGCAACTCCTTGCCGACACGATGGAGCGGCTCAAACAGGTTGGTGTGAATATCTCGCCAAATACGCGCTTGGGCAGCCTTTCCATCGCACAACGTCAGATGGTTGAGATCGCGAAAGCCCTTTCGAGAGATGCGCGAATTATCGCTTTTGACGAGCCGACGAGCTCGCTGAGCATGAGGGAAGTCGAGCAGCTTTTTAAGATCATCGACGAACTCAAGAGTCAGGGCAGAGTGATCCTCTATGTGAGCCATCGCATGGATGAGATTTTCCGAGTGTGCGACGCGGCGACGGTGTTGCGCGACGGCTGCCATGTCGAGACCTTCGAGACGCTGGAGCATATCGACGAGAACGTCATTGTCAACCGGATGGTCGGTCGGGACATACAGGACATCTTCGGTTATGAAACGCGCGAGCACGGTGAGATGGGGCTTGAAGCCAATGACATCACTGGCGTTGGCCTTGCCGGGCCTGCGAGCCTGCATGTTCGCAAGGGTGAGATTGTTGGGATTTTTGGGCTTGTTGGGGCGGGCCGGAGCGAACTGTTAAAGGCGATTTACTGTGCTTCTAAGGGCGCGGGGGGATCGGTGAAGATTCAGGGATCGGCGACGAAGTTTCGGGACCCGCGCGGCGCTATTCGGGAAGGGCTCATGCTGTGCCCAGAAGATCGCAAGGCAGAGGGGATTGTGCCGATTCGTTCTGTTCAAGAGAACATTAATTTGAGCTGCCGACGCCGATTTTCATGGCTTGGATTTTGGATTCGCGAGAAGACAGAGCGGGAGAACGCCCAGGCTCAGGTGGACCGTTTACGGGTGCGCACCCCCTCTTTGGACCAAGAGATTCGGTTGCTTTCTGGTGGGAACCAGCAAAAGGCGATCTTGGCGAGATGGTTGAGCGAGAACGTTCATGTCTTGATGCTTGATGAGCCGACGCGCGGCATTGACGTGGGGGCCAAGCGAGAGATTTACGACATTCTTTACACCCTTGCCAAGCAGGGTGTTGCGGTGTTGTTTGTATCCAGCGAGCTGCCCGAAGTCCTTGGAATCAGCGACCGCATCTTAGTGATGCGGCAAGGCCGAATCGTGGGAGAGGTTTCGCGAGCGGATGCTACAGAAGAGACGGTTCTCAAGCTCGCGATGCCCGTTGCTGAAGGGGTCGTTGCTTGAGGTGGGGGACGGTCGCGAGGCTTTGGAACTCTTCGGGGATGGCGGCGGTGTTTGTCGTCCTTGTTGTTATCTGCGCTCTCAGCGTCCACAACTTCGCATCGTTTCGCAACATTCAAGGCATGCTGATGGCGGTCTCGACCGTCGGGATCATCTCCTGCACGATGCTCTTTTGCCTTGCCGGGGGTGACTTTGACCTCTCCATCGGTTCAACCGCAGCCTTTGGCGGAGTGCTGGCGGCTTACTTCCTTGCTCAAGGACGCCCGCTTTGGTTCGCTTTGTTGATCCCGTTGCTCTTTGGCGCTTTGATTGGGATCGTCAACGGCTTTGTGATCGCCAAGGTTGGGATCAATGCGCTCATCACAACCCTTGCCACGATGCAGATCGTGCGCGGGGCGGGGATGCTGGTCAGCAACGGCAGTTCGATCGGTGTGTCCGACGAGTCGTTTATGAAGCTTGGTCAAACGAGCATCGGGCCAGCTGGCTATCAGGTGGGTTCGCCGGTTTTGATCATGGTGGCCTGCTTTATCGTTTTTGGGGTGTTGCTCAGCCGCACGACCTTCGGGAGAAACATCCTGGCGGTTGGGGGCAATGCGGAGGCAGCTCGGCTTGCGGGCATCAGCGTTGTGCGGACCAAGATCATCGTCTTTATGCTCCAAGGCATCATGGCTGCGTTTGCGGGAATTGTTGTTGCTTCAAATGTGACCAGCGGGCAGCCCAATTCGGGAATCGGTCTTGAGCTTCAGGTGATCTCGGCATGTGTTTTGGGCGGGGTGTCTCTTTCAGGCGGTGTAGGTTCGATGTTTGGAGTCATCGTGGGCGTTCTGATTTTGGGAGTCGTCGATAACGCGATGAGCCTTAGGAACGTGGATGAGTTTTGGAAGTTGGTGGCGAGCGGAGGGATTCTGCTGGCGGCGGTGATGTTCGACCGTTTGAAATCGCGCAATAGGAATACGGGATAAGATGGACTTGAGGATGAAGATGAAACAGACGCTACTGTTGGCCTTTGGGCTGTTATTGATCGTGGGTTGCAATTCGGCAAAGAGTGAACCCAAGGCAATGGTTGAGGTTCAGGCCTTTAAGGGTGGCTACGATATCGACTTTTATGCGCAAGCTGCCGAGGAGTGGGCCAAGGAGAATCCTGACACGACGGCAACCGTCGATGGCAGTCCTGAGGTATGGAACAAGCTTCGTCCTCGGCTGAACTCCGGTTCACCCCCGGATTTGATGTTTCCTGGCTGGGGCATGGACCATTGGGAGCTTGCCGATCTGGGGCAATTAATGGCGCTTGACGAGGCTCTCGACAGCCCGTCTCATGATGGTTCGGGCACTTGGAGATCCACGTTCAACGAGCAGGTTTTGAAGTTGGGGCAGTCGGACGGGAAGCAGTACGTCCTTCCTTATTACGTGAGCGTGATGGGTTGGTGGTTCGATCCTGGCGTGTTTAAGAAGCACGGTTGGGACGTGCCGAAGACGTGGGATGAGCTGCTTGAGCTTTGTGAGAAGATCAAGGCGGCGGGGATCGCCCCAATCACCTATCAAGGGCAGTATCCCGACTACATGACCGTTGGCATGCTTATGCCTTGGTCGTACAGCATTGGTGGGAAAGAGACGCTTGAGGCGATGCAGAATCTTGAGCCGGGAGCTTGGAAGTCTGCGCCGGTCTTGCAAGCGGCGCGGATGATCGACGAGCTTAACAAGAAGGGCTACTTTGAGGCGGGTGCGCTGTCGATGAAGCACACCGACGCACAGGCCGAATTTCTCCTCGGAAAGGCCGCAATGATCCCTTGTGGGACTTGGCTGTATGCAGAGATGGAGAAGATGATCCCGCCGGGTGTGAAGATGGAGTTTATGCTTCCTCCCGTGGTGGCCGGAGGCAAGGGCGACCCGACCGCGCTTGCGATCAAGATTGAGCCGTGGATGATCCCCGCCAAAGCAAAGAATCCAAAAGGCGCTGTCTCCCTCTTCAAGTACATGACATCGGTGGAGAAGGCCAAACAGTTTGTCGAACAGAAAGGCACTTTGATGGCGATCAACGGCTCCGAGAACGCAAAACTGCCCGAAGTCTTGATTGTGCCGGCGGCAAAGTTTAGCGGCGCCAAAGCGGTTTGGGCGAATCAGATTGCGGAGTATTACAAGGCGTTTTATGAGGAGATCGGTAACGCGCTCACCGAAATGTTGAACGGCAAGACGACTCCAGAACAGTTCTGCGAAAGGGTGGAGAAGAAGGCAGAAGAGACCCGGAACGACTCGGACATCAAGAAGCGAAAAGTTTCGATGTAGGGGGTCGTGAGTTGTGAGTTGTGAGTTGTGAGGCGTGAGGCGTGTGGGGTGGGGCGTGATGACTTCCGGAGTCATGATCCTTGACTCGGGGTTGGGAATCTTCGCCGTAGAACTCCCATCAATTGCGCTCGGTGGATAATGCATTTAGGATGCACATGTTTAAGGAGCCGGGCGAGAAGGTTTACGCGGTCGGTTGCCTCTTGATGGTGGGGTTCGCATTATTCGTCGTGATTCGTGGTGCAACTACCCCACATCCGAACAAGATACGGACGCAGGAGCTGTCACATATCAAACAGTGCGGCATTGCTGCGTTGCTTTATGCCGTCGATTATCATGATCGGTTGCCTGTAGCTGAGCGTTGGATGTCTTGTGTATTGCCCTATGCAAAAGACGACGTTTCAGTGTTTGTCAACGTGCTGAATGAGCAGTCGCATATGCCAAGCTCTCCGGCATCACCGCAAACCGGAAAGTACGGCAACATTTTCCTGCAAGATCACTCAGAAAAACTGCAAGCGGGGATCCCTAAGCCCGACGAGACGATCATGCTGTTTACTTCGCGTTTGCTCAGCTGGAATGCGACGAGCGGGCTGGAAACCGCCGCTCCAAGTTTTACGGCATATGGGGGCACGAAAAGAATCTACGTCTGTTTCACAGACAGCTCAGCACTTTCGATTAAGTTTGACGATCTGGCTGGTTATGACTCCAAGACGGGCGAACGGAAGGCGAGGTTATCCAGGTAGGTTTTGCGAAAAAGCGATGAATAATAGAGGTACGGAGGTGTTCGATGAAACGCCCGGCTACGCTTATTAATGTTTTTATTGGATTTGTTGCCATCGTCCTTTTCGGCACTGCCTTTTTTAGTCCTATCCACGCGGGCGATCCGCCGTCGCGCGAGACGACCAAGCGCAACTTGGTGCAATGTGCGACAGCATTGATGCTCTATTCCGCCGACTACGACGAGCATTTGCCGAACGCCTATCGGTGGATGAGCGCGACCTGGCCCTACTTGCAGGATGCAGAAGCCTACCGCGATCCTTGGAACCCCGAGTCGCGCTCGCCGACGAACCCGGCAGTGCCGGAGTCGGGGCGGTATGGAATTGCGTTCTTCCTTCCTCTTTCGGAGGCTGACCAGTCGAAGATCGAGGAGCCTTACCGGCAGATTAGGCTGTTTACATCCAGCCATCTTGGGTGGAATGCGACGTCGGGATTGGAGTCCGTAAAGCCGACGGCGGACTATCAGGGAAGGAAGTTTTGGGCGTCTTTTGTGCAGGGGTTGACGCGGTCAGTTTCCAACGATTCGGATGGGGTGGATAGGAAGACGGGGAGGCTGAAGTGATCATGCGTACAAAGTTGGTCCAGTGCCTCGTCGGCATGATTGGCTTCTTTGTTCTTGTCGCCACCTGTATCGCCCTGTTCGGTGTAAACATGAACCGGAAATCGCCTGCTTCGTCGACCGTGTTGCTCTCCAACATCAAGCAGTGCGGGACTTGCCTGGCAATCTACTCTGCGGACAACGATGACCGTCTGCCTGACGCATACCGATGGATGACGGCGACGTGGCCTTACTCCCAGAACGCAGAACTCTACCGCGACCCGAAGAATAAAGACTCAAGAATGCCGACCGATCCCGACGTGCTGGAGTCGGGCCTGTATGGAATTGCTTTCTTCGAGCCTATGTCAGAGGTCAAGCCGGCGAGCCTTGCCAAGCCGGAGACGCAGATCATGCTCTTCACGTCGAAGCACCTGGGATGGAACGCGGCGGCAGGGCTCGATACGGCGAATCCGACTGCAAGGAGAGACCGAATCACGGTCGCGCTTGTGGACTTTTCTGCCCGACACATCAATCTCGAAGATATCGCCAAATACGACTCGAAGACAGGAGCCAAGCGGTGAGACATGCAAGAGTCGGAAAGCCGCCGGGGAGCCAAGGGGTCACCCCTCTTCGCATTGCGATCTGCGGAGTGATCCTTCTCGTCCTTGCTGCGATCTTTTATCCGGTCTTCCAGCCCGCCAAAATCGACAATAAACCAACGGCTCAGCGGAACCTCAACAGGTTGGCACGCAGCTTGGCACTCTACTGTGCCGACCACGACGAGCGTTTTCCGACGGCGGAAGTTTGGATGGATGCTCTTTGGCCCTATCAGAGCAACACGCAGTACTTCGTCAATCAGGATGCGGCGAAGGTGAAGGAGGGACCCGCCTACGAGGATCGCCTTTCGGGGGTTTACGGATTCTCCTTTATAGACTCGATGAGCCAGCGCGCGAAGTCGGAATTGCCGGAGCCAGACCGCCAAACGGTGATCTTTTCTAGCACAGACCTACGATGGAACGCACATGGGAAGTGCGAGGGGTTTGTGCCGTTTCGCGGTGGCAAGAACATTCTCGTCGTGACAGGACTCTGCCGTGTTCGCTTGCGTGATGTGACCGCGGAAAACCTGGGCCCTGATGGAGAAGTCAAAGAGCCATAAGTACAGCGGCTGCTCGGAAGGAGACAGATCATGGGGCAGATAAGATCATACGACTGGGATAAGATGTTGCACGTCTCGGCCCTGGTTGTTACGGGTTGTGCGCTTTCGCTTTGCCTCATCTTCAATGTTCGAGCAATTTTTAGTAATACGGGGCATCCAATACCAAAGCAACGAATCCATTTGATTCAGCTTCAGAATGCACTTTTCATGTATACAGTTGATGCAGATGGCAAGTATCCGATAGCCGATACGTGGATGGACGGAGTTTGGCCTTACGAAAAGGACTTTGAGTTCTACGTTAATCCCAACGAGCCTGGCACTCATGTGCCGAAGAGCTATGCGGACCGGGCAAATGGTCGCTACGGATTTGCGTTTGTTCGATCCCTTGAGATGCGAGACAGATCTACTCTGCCTGGGGAGCAGGTGACTCTGTTTCCTTCGAAAAACCTGGCATGGAACGCAAACGGACAGTTTTCTAACTTCTCGTTCGTCCGTCTAAACCGCATCTACGTGGGGAATGTGTACGGCTACACGACTGGGCTTGATGTTAGGTCGGCTACATTTCCTGGGCCTGATGGGATGAGGCCGAAAAGCTCGGACGCAAGTCCACCTTCGGAGACGCCTTAGCCGTCTTCGCCTCCTTTGAGCCCATCCAGGCTGCTCAGCCGTCTCTATAGCTTGAAGAGATGTCCGTTTGGGCGGTGATCGGATCAGAAATGGAGACCAGGAAGATGATTAAAGAGTTTAAAGAGTTTGCCATTAAGGGCAACATGATGGACCTCGCGATTGGTGTGATCATTGGTGGCGCTTTTGGGGCAGTCGTCAAATCCCTGGTCGACGATGTGATCATGCCCCCGATCGGTGCGCTGACGGGTGGGATTGACTTTAAGGACCTTGCCTTTACGATGAAGGCAGCGGTGGGGGTGGAGGGCGACGCCGACTTTAAGCCTGCTGTCGTGCTGAACTATGGGTCGTTTATCAACACGGCGATCACTTTCCTGATTGTGGCTTTTGCGTGCTTCATGCTGGTGAAGGGGATGAATCGGCTGCGTCGGGAGAAGGAGGCGGAACCGGAACCTGAGGTTGTGCCGGAGCCTTCAGCGGAAGAGAAGCTGCTGATGGAGATTCGGGATTTGCTGAAGGCGAAGGGTTAGTTTTTTGGGGCAATTTTTGGGAGTGCGCGAATTTATTCGCGCTTTGCGCTGACTATTTCGACCGTGGAGTTCCTGTCCACCCCCATCCTTCAGTTCGCTACGCTCACTGTTCCCTTCCCCCTGTCGTATGGGGAAGGGATTCCGTAGTCGATCGGC
Source organism: Fimbriimonadaceae bacterium (assembly GCA_019638775.1). Classification (NCBI taxonomy): domain Bacteria; kingdom Bacillati; phylum Armatimonadota; class Fimbriimonadia; order Fimbriimonadales; family Fimbriimonadaceae; species Fimbriimonadaceae bacterium. The sequence continues at coordinate 569,896 of JAHBTD010000003.1, forward strand.
GTTTCATTCCTCTACCTTTGACGGTGGAGGGTCTCCTGAGAGTGATC